>CALIDR010000150.1 GCA_938022295.1 uncultured Burkholderiaceae bacterium | reverse complement strand
GTCGATCTCGTCGTACTTCTTGGCCTCGCCGCCGTACTTGGCCGACAGGATCGTCGTGATCGCCGCCGTCAGCGTCGTCTTGCCGTGGTCCACGTGACCGATCGTGCCCACGTTCACGTGCGGCTTCGTGCGCTCGAACTTACCCTTCGCCATTCGCTTTCTCCATCCAAGGCATGGGTCCGCGCCGCGAACCCGCTTCTACGACCCGATGTCTGGTGCCCATGACGCGGATCGAACGCGTGACCTCTCCCTTACCAAGGGAGTGCTCTACCACTGAGCCACATGGGCATCGATACGGGCCTGAGCGCGGCGACGCCCAAACCCCTGTCGACGCGGCGGTACCACTGGAGCGGGAGACGGGAATCGAACCCGCATCATCAGCTTGGAAGGCTGGGGTTCTACCATTGAACTACTCCCGCCCGGGAGCACCACCGAAACCGCACTCAATCCATACGTGCAAGCAGCCGCTGGTGGAGGAGGTTGGATTCGAACCAACGTAGGCGTAAGCCAACAGATTTACAGTCTGCCCCCTTTAACCACTCGGGCACCCCTCCGCGGCGAACCGCGAAGTATAGCGGGTTTGTACGCACCGTCGCATCAAGACCTGCATCGGTGCTCAGGCGCGCGCCAGCGCCGCCACCTGTGTGCCGACGGCATCGAGCCATGCCTGCTGCAGATCGGCCCGCTGCGGCAGGGGATGGCGGTAGAACGGCTCTTTGTCAGTGAGCCCTAACACCCGCCGTCGGCGTGTCGCGGTCAACGCCAGCCGCGCCCAGGGTTCGAGCTCGCGCGCCAGGCCCCAGGCGCGCAGCACCGGCACGTCGGGTGGTCCGAGCGCGTGCGCCAGTTCGCCGCCGCGCGCGGGCGCGAACACGCTGTGGCGGTCGTCGGCGAGCGCCGCCAGCGTCGCGAACAGTTCGGCGCTCTTCGGCGTGCGCAGGTCCGACAGGTTGATCACGCGCACGTGGCGCAGCTTCCAGCCGGCGGCGCGGGCGCGCAGCGCCAGGCGCATCAGCTGGTATTGCGTGCGGTCGGGCAGCGCCGGCGCCCAGCCTTCGGGGTCCGGATCGGCCAGCGGCCGCGACCCGCCGGGGTTCATCATGATCGCGACGAGGTCGGGCGCGCGGTCGCGGGCGGCGGCGGGGTCGAGCTCGCGGTCGACGATCTCGAGGCGGCTGCGCAGCGCCCAGCGGCGCCCGTCCAGCTCGGCTTCGTAGTAGCGGCCGGCGACGGCGAAGCGCGCCAGCAGCGCCGCGGCGGTGTCGGCCGCGACCGGAGGGATCGCGGTCACGCGAACAACTCGGCCAGCGCCGCCCCGGGGTCGGCGGCGCGCATGAAGGCCTCGCCGACGAGGAACGCGTGCACGCCGGCGTCGCGCATGCGCCGCACGTCGTCGCGGGTCAGGATGCCCGACTCGGTGACGAGCACGCGGTCGGCGCCCACGCGCGGGCGCAGCTCGAGCGTCGTCGCGAGCGACACCTCGAAGGTGCGCAGGTTGCGGTTGTTGACGCCCACCAGCGGCGTGCGCAGACGCAGCGCGCGGTCGAGCTCGGCGCCGTCGTGGACCTCGACGAGCACCGCCAGGCCGAGCTCGAACGCCAGTGCCTCGAAGTCGGCGAGCTGCGCGTCGTCCAGGCAGGCCGCGATCAGCAGGATGCAGTCCGCGCCCATCGCCGCCGACTCGACGACCTGATAGGCGTCGACGACGAAGTCCTTGCGCAGCACCGGCAGCGTGCAAGCCGCGCGTGCGGCCTGCAGGTACGCCGGTGCGCCCTGGAAGAACGGCACGTCGGTCAGCACGCTCAGGCACGCCGCGCCGTGGGCGGCGTACGCGGCCGCGATCTCGGCGGGCACGAAGTGCTCGCGCAGCACGCCCTTGCTCGGGCTCGCCTTCTTGACCTCGGCGATCACGGCCGGCCGCCCGGCCTCGAGCCGCGCGCGCAGCGCGCCGACGAAGTCGCGCCGCTCGCCCGCGCGCGCCTCGGCGTCGCGGCGCAGGCTCGCGACGTCGCGCTGCGCCTTCGCGTCGGCCACCTCGTCGCGCTTGACGGCGACGATGCGTTGCAGGATGTCGGACATCGCTTCGTTCCCCTACAGCCGCGGCCCGCTGCGCGCGATGCGCAGGCGCTGCGCGAGCACGTCGGCCAGTTCGTTCAGCCGCGTCATGTTTGCGCCGCGCAGGCGCGGGCCGCTGTCGTACAGCCGCGCGACGCGCCCGCGCTCGGGGTGGCGCAGGTCGATCGCCACCGCGCTGCGCCGCTCGCCCGGCGCGCACGCCACCGACCAGCCGCTGTCGTCGAGCCTCACCACGTCGCCGCCGAGCGCCTGCGGCGCCACCGACCGCGCGCCGAAGTCGACCCACCAACCGGCGTTCGCCCGCTTCAGGCGCGCGTGGAGCCACATCCCGGCGAGCACGCCCGCGAGCGCGACCCAGCCGACGATCGGCGGCACGTCGCGGCCGTGCGCCCAGGCGCCGAGCGCGACCGAGCCGAGGCCGAGCCACGTGCCGGCCGGGTGCGGCTCGACGTGCGGCAGGAACACCCGCGGCGCGTCACGGGCCTCGCGCACGAGTCGCTCCAGGCTCGGCGCGCCGAGCGTCATGCCGCCTTCAGGCGGTTCGTCGCGGCGACGAACTGGCTGAGTTTGGCCAGCGCCCGGCCCGAGGCCACCGCCTCGCGCGCGAGCTTGACGCCGTCGGCGATCGAGCCGGCGACGTCGGCACAGTACAGCGCCGCGCCGGCGTTGAGCAGCACGATGTCGCGCACCGGCCCGTCCTCGTCGGCGAGCGCGCGCTGGATGCACGCCACCGACTCCTCCTTGTTCGCCACACGCAGCACGCGCGAGTCGTAGACCGGCAGCCCGAAGTCGCTGGGGTGGATCACGTACTCGCGCACCTCGCCGTTCTTCAGCTCGCCGACCATCGTCTCGCCCGACAGCGACACCTCGTCCATGCCGTTCACGCCGTAGACGACCATCACGTGCTCGCTGCCCAGGCGCTGCAGCACGCGCACCTGGATGCCGACCAGGTCGGGGTGGAACACGCCGAGCAGCTGGTTCGGCGCGCCGGCCGGGTTCGTCAGCGGCCCGAGGATGTTGAAGATCGTGCGCACGCCGAGTTCCTTGCGCACCGGCGCGGCGTGCTTCATCGCCGGGTGGTGGTTGGGCGCGAACATGAAGCCCACCCCGGTCTCGGCGATGCACTGGCCGACCTGCTCGGGCGTGAGGTCGATGCGCGCGCCGAGCGCCTCCATCACGTCAGCGCTGCCGCTGGTGGAGCTGACGCTGCGCCCGCCGTGCTTGGCCACGCGCGCGCCGGCGGCGGCGGCGACGAAGGTGGCGGCGGTCGAGATGTTGAACGTGTGCGAGCTGTCGCCGCCGGTGCCGACGATGTCGACGAGGTGCTGGCGGTCGGCCACCGCGACCGGCGTGGCGAACTCGCGCATCACCTGCGCCGCGGCGGCGATCTCGCCGATCGTCTCCTTCTTGACGCGCAGGCCGATCGTCAGCGCCGCGATCATCAGCGGCGACATCTCGCCGCTCATGATGCGGCGCATCAGCGCGAGCATCTCGTCGTGGAAGATCTCGCGGTGCTCGATGACGCGCGTCAGCGCCTCGGTGTTGGTGATCGCCATGGGGTCTCCTCGCGGGCAGTCAGTAGGGGGAGTCGGGAGCGCGCGGCGCCGTGGCGGCCGTGCT
>CALIDR010000149.1 GCA_938022295.1 uncultured Burkholderiaceae bacterium | reverse complement strand
GACGGCGCAGCTGCTCGGCCTGTTCGCCGCCGGCGTCAGCGGCGGCGACATCGCACGCTTCGGCGCCGCCTTCCCCGGCCTGCTGCAGATGCTGCCGCAGGCGCCCGACGAGACGTTCGGCGACCTCTTCGGCGAGGCCGCATGGCAGGCGATCGCCGCCGCCGACCGGCACACGATCGTCCCCGACCCGCAGGTGCTGCGCGCGGCGCGCGACTACGTGCGCGACGGCGCGTTCGAGCGTTCGCTCGCCGCGCTGCGCGCCGACGACCGCGCGCTCTACGTCGCCGGCGTCGGCACCACGCCGCTGGCGATGCAGCGGCGCGCCGGCACCTGGGGCGGCGCCGACGGCGTCGGGTTCCTCGCCGCCGTCGAGGGCGACGGCACGGTGCCGTGGACGTCGACGCTCGACCCCGAGCGCACCTGGTACGCGCGCTGCGAGCACGGCACGCTGGCCGACCACCCGGCGAGCTTCGACGCCTACTTCGAGCTGCTCGAGGACGGCCGCACGCGCCGCCTCGAGCGCGAGCCGCCGCGCCGCCGCGCCGGCGAGCGCGCGCTGCTGCCGCCGCCCCCGCGCCCGGCGCTGCTGCCCGCCGCCGACGACGAGCTCGCCGCCTACGCGCTGCAGATCGAGGGCGACGCCGCCGACGAGCCGGCGCTGCCCGACCCGATCACGGTGCGCCTGGTGCACGGCGGCCTGGACTACGCGCGCTTCCCGCTGATGGTGGGCCACTACCAGAACGAGCCGCTCACCGGCGCGGCGCGGCGCGTCGACGAGAAGCTCGGCGGCCAGCTGCAGTGCGTGCTGGAACTCAAGCTGTTCGTCGGCGCCAGCCGCACCGCGCACTACCTGCGGCCCAACAACCACGCCGCCGAGCCGCCGTCGTACCCTGGCGCCGTCGTGCTCGGGCTCGGCGCGATCGGCGAGCTGACGCCGGGCAACCTCGCCGAGACGGTGACCCGCGGCGTGCTGCGCTACGCCTTCGAGCACCTGCACCGCGACCCCTGGGCGCCGGCCGACGACGCCCCGGTGGACCTGCGGCTGTCGAGCGTGCTGCTCGGCACGCAGGTGCAGGCGGTGACGATCCGCGACAGCCTGGCCGGCCTGCTGCAGGGCCTGTGGCAGGCGGCGGTGCTCGTCGGCCGGCTCGGCTGCCCGGCGCGGCCGGTGCGCATGGGCGAGCTCGAGATCGTCGAGATCGACGAGCACACGGCGCTGGACGCCGCCTACGAGCTGCAGCGCCTGCTCGAGCGCGGCGACTGGCGCGAGCGCTTCCGCTGGCCCACCGGCGTGCTCGAGGTGCGCGAGGGGCACCTCACCGGCTACCGGCCGCGCAGCGGCGCGGCGGCGTGGCAGCGCCTCGTGGTGCGCCACGACGCGGCGACCGGCGGCATGGACTTCGCGCTGATCGGCTCGCAGGCGCGCGTCGAGGCCACGCAGGTCTTCGCCGACGTCGCCGTGCTGCGCGGCTTCATCGACCGCGTCACCGACGACCGCCCCGCCGCCGGCGACAGCCAGGCGATCGCGAGCGCCACCGACCCGCGGCTCGGCCGCGTGCTGTACCAGCTGCTGCTGCCGCACGCGCTGAAGGGGCGGCTGGCCAACCTCGACAACACGGTTCTCGTGCTCGACGAGGAGACGGCGCGCTACCCGTGGGAGCTGCTCGACGCGCCGGGCGACGGCGTCGGCGTCGACACGGCACGGCCGATCGCGGTGCACGCCGGCCTGGTGCGCCAGCGGCTGACGCAGGAATTCCGCCAGCTGCCGCAGCACCACACGCGCTTTCACGCCCTCGTCGTCGGCGCCCCGGCCACCGACGGCTGGCGCGGTGAGGACGGCCGCCCGCTCCTCTTCTCGGACCTGCCCGGGGCGCGCGCCGAGGCGCAGCTCGTGACCCGGCTGCTGCAGGACGACCGCCGGCCGTGGGAAGTGCTGCCGCTGGTGGGCGCCGCGCCCGGCAGCAAGGCGGCGGTCGGTGAGCGGCTGGGCTTCGAGCGCGTGCGCGTCGCCCTCGTCGAGCGTCCGTACCGCCTGCTGCACCTGTGCGGCCACGGCGTCGTCGACCAGTGGATCCGCCGCGTCGGCACGGGCGCCGAGGCGCGCACGGTGCGCAAGACCGGCATGGTGCTGTCCGACCAGGACCTGCTCGGCGCCGCCGACGTCGAGCAGATGAGCGTGACGCCCGAGTTCGTCTTCATCAACTGCTGCTACTCGGGGCGCGAAGGCGACGGCAGCACGGCGGGCGATCCGGCGCTGCGCCGCCAGCGCGCGGTGCTGGCGTCGAGCCTGGCGCTGCGCTTCATCGAGATGGGCGCGCGTGCCGTCGTCGCCGCCGGCTGGCAGGTCGACGACGACGCCGCGCTGCTGTTCGCGCAGGTCTTCTACGAGAGCCTGCTCGGCGGCGTGCCGTTCGGCGAGGCGGTGCGCGACGCGCGGCGCAAGGTGCACGACACCCACGGCCGCCACACCAACACCGGGGGCGCGTACCAGTGCTACGGCGACCCGTCGTGGACGCTCGGCGACGCCGGCGGCGACGCGCGGGCGAGCGGCGAGACGTCGCGCCTGCGCGGCGCCGAGCGCTCGATGAGCCGGCGCGAGCTCGCCGCCCGCGTCGCGCAGGTGGCCGCGGTGGCCGGCGACAAGCCGGCGGCGGTCGTCGTGCGCCAGCTCGACGGCGTCGTGGCCTCGGTGGCCACCGACCGCGAGCGGCGCCACTGGCTCGCCGACTCGCGCGTGCGCAGCGCGCTGGCGCTGGCCTACCGCGAGCTCGGCGAGCACCGCAAGGCGGCCGAGCAGTTGCAGCTCGGCGCGCGCACCGCGTACTCGGAAGTCGCGATCGGCCAGCTCGACGCCCTCGTCAACTCGCTGGCGCGCGTCGGCGACGAGCAGGCCACGGCGGCGGCGTTCGAGCTGCTGAAGCTGCTCGAACTCGTCGGCACCGACAGCAGCGCGGCCTGGCCGCTGTCGAACGAGCCGCGGCGCGAGCCGTCGGCGCAGTCGGAGCGGCTGTGCCTGCGCGGCAGCATCCACCTGCGCAAGGCGGGGCGGATGCTGGACGGCACCCTCGCCGAGGGCGACCCGGTGCGCGAGCTGCGCGAAGCCACCGAGGAGTTCGCCGAGGGGTTCCACGTCAAGCGGCGCGAGAACGACCGCCTCGAGCGGCGCACGTACGCCCTGTCCAACGCGCTGCTGGCCGCCGCCCTGCTGCAGATGCTCGGCCGCGTCGAGGCGCCCGACGGCCCCGACGCCAGGCCCGAGGCCGCCGTCACCGCGCTCGGCCACCCCGAGCGGCGGGAGTCGGGCCCCGACGATGCGGCGACCTGCGCCGGCCTGTGGATCGCGCAGGCCGACGAGCACCTCGACGAGCTCGCCCGCATCGAGCACGGCCAGACGTTCTGGCAGCACGCCACCGCGATCGAGCTGCGCACCGCGCGCGGACTGTTCGCGCACGTCGTCGAGCACGCCGGCTACACGCGCGAGAGGGTCGACGCCGACATCCGGCAGGTGCGCCGCCAGATCGAGCGCGTGATGACGCTGTGGCCGTCGCCGCTGCAGGTCGACAGCATGCGCCACCGCTTCCACCTGATCGAGCAGGTGGTCGCCCGCTGCCGCGCGGCCGCGCCGCCGCCGGCGCAGGCGCTGCTCGACGACATCGCGGCGCTCGCGCGCGAGGCGCTCGCGCGGCTGGAGCTGGGGCGGCGGGAGATCGGCTGAGCGCGCTCGCCGGCACGCCGCGGGCCGTCAGAAGCGCATCGTCAACGCCACGCCGATCGCCCAGGTGCCGACGCGCTCGCTCGCCGCGTTCTCGCGCGGCCAGAAGTGGCCGACGCTGAATTCGCCGATCAGCCAGTCTTCGTGCACCGGCTGCTGCCAGCTCGCGCGCAGGCCGTAGTCGCTGACGTCGACGTCGCGCCCGGTCTGCCCTTCGACGAGCAGCTCGCCGGCGAGCACGCGGTCGCGCCCGAAGCCGCGGTACAGGCCCGCCGTGCTCCACCACTCGAGGCCGTCGCTTTCCTGCGCGACCGTGCCCGAGGTCACCCAGCGCGCCGTGAGCACCGGCGAGACGAAGCGCTCGAGCGACAGCGCCGTCGTGCTGCCGAAGCCGTCGGACGAGTTCCAGAACAGCGTCTCGCGCAGCGAGAACCGGTCCTGGTCGGACAGCGCCCACGCCTGCGCGTAGCGCGCGTGCGTGAACAGCTTGAGCCCCCCGCGCACGCCGGCGCGGAACGTGATGCGGTCGCCGAAGGGCACGCCCAGGCCGGCGAAGAAGGCCTGGTCGCCGCGGCGGGTGTCGGTCAGCCGCTGGTCGCGCGTGACCTCCTGCGGCCGGTCGGTGACCAGTTCGCGCTCGAGATCGCGGCCGAAGAAGAAGAAGGCGCGGTCCTGCAGGTTCGGCAGCTCGAACCGGGCGCCGAAGCGCAGCGCCGCCGTCACGCCTTCGTCGCGCCGCCACGTCGTGCGCAGCGTCAGGCGCCCGTCGGTGACGCGGCCGCCGTCCTCGAACGGCTTGTCGCCGAACCAGCCGTCGATCTGC
>CALIDR010000148.1 GCA_938022295.1 uncultured Burkholderiaceae bacterium | reverse complement strand
CGCCGCGGAAAGGCTGCTGCTCGCGCTGCGCGAGCCGGCGGCGATGGCCGGCTTCACCGAGCACGACTGGGACCTCGTCGTGCGCCAGGCCTCGGCCGCCGGGCTGCTGGGCAGGCTCGCGGCGCTGGCGCGCCGGGCCGGCGTCGAAGCCGCCATTCCGGTGGCGGTGCAGCGCCACCTGACGGCGCACCGCACGATCGCCGAGCAGCAGCAGCGCGCGGTGCGGTGGGAGCTCGTGCACCTCGCGCGCGCGCTGGAGGAGCTGCCCGGGCCGGTGCTGCTGCTCAAGGGCGCGGCCTACGCGGCGGCGGACCTGCCGCCGGCCGCCGGGCGGCTGTTCTCCGACATCGACCTGATGGTGCCGAAGGCCCAGCTCGGCGCCGCCGAGGCGGGGCTGATGCTCGGCGGCTGGCATGCGAGCCACCACGACGCCTACGACCAGCGCTACTACCGGCAGTGGATGCACGAGCTGCCGCCGATGGTGCACATCCGCCGGCAGACGGTGATCGACCTGCACCACGGCATCCTGCCCGAGACGGCTCGCATCCGGACCCGGCCGGACCTGATCGTCGCCGCCGCCGTGCCGCTGCCCGGGCAGCCGCGGTTCCACGTCCCCTGCCGCGAAGACCAGGTGCTGCACAGCGCCACGCACCTGTTCCACGAGGGCGAGTGGCAGCACGGGCTGCGCGACCTCGTCGACCTCGACACACTGCTGCGCGCGTACGCCGTGGAGCCGGGGTTCTGGGACCGCCTGCTCGCGCGTGCCGCGGCGCTGAACCTGGGCCGGCCGCTGTACTACGCGCTGCGCTACGGCGCGCAGGTGCTGGGCACGCCCGTGCCGCCCGACGTGCTCGAGCGCTGCCCCGCGGCCCCGTCGGCGCCGCACCGCGCGCTGATGGACCGGCTGTTCCCGCCCGCCTTCGCGACCGCGCACCACACGATGCGCACGCCGATGTCGGGCGCGGCCGAGTTCGTGCTCTACGTGCGCAGCCACTGGCTGCGCATGCCGCCGCACCTGCTGCTGCCGCACCTGGTGCGCAAGTCGTGGAAGCGGCGCACGGAGGGATGGTTCGAGCGCGACAAAGACAGTCCGGCGGCGGCGGCCGCCGCGCAGGCGGCGCAGCCGCGCCAGGATCGCCACCACCCGGGCGTGCAGCCGCGCTGACAGGCACGCCCGCTATCCTGCCGTCACTGCCAGCGCGGGTCCGCGTTCGACCGGCCCGTACCACGAGGAGGGACCCTTGGCCCAGGACGTCGACCCCGTCAAGACCGCGAAGCTGTTCGAGTTCTACGTGCGCAACGTGTGGCCGCTGCAGCGCAGGCTCGTCGCGCGGCGCATCGCGCGCCGTTGCACGCGGTGCGGTGCATCGGAGCGCATGCTGCCGCTCGGCAGCACCGGTGTCTGCAGCGAGTGCGAAGCGCAGCAGCGGCGGGGGCAGCCGCCGCGGCGCGAGCGAAACCGCGCACAGGAGGCGGAACTGGCCGGCATCCTCGGTGCCGCCCAGGGCAGCGGCGGCGGCGACTACGACGCGCTCGTGATGTTCAGTGGCGGCAAGGACAGCAGCTACCTCGTGCACCGGCTGAAGGACGAGTATCCGGGCCTGCGCGTGCTCACCTGCACGGTGGACAACGGCTTCATGAGCCCGGTGGCCAAGCGCAACGTCGACGAGATCCTGCCGCGGCTGAACGTCGACCACGTGTTCGTCCGCCCGCGCCGGGAGTTCTACGTCAAGCTGTTCCGCTACACCCTCACGCACCTGAACGCGGAGGGCAGTTACGGGACGGTGGACTTCAGCGACGGCGAGTTCATGCTCGACTCGGCGCGCAAGCTGGCGCAGGAGAAACGGATCCCGCTCGTCGTGTGCGGCTACTCGCGCTACCAGGTCGAGAACGGGTTGGGGCTGCATCACTTCGAGTCGCCGCCCGAGATCGAACGCCGGCCGCGAACGGAAACCGCCGGGCTGAAGCTGGCCGACATCTTCGACACCGACGACGAGCGACACCTGTGGTGGCGGGGCGCCGCCGACGGCGGCCACGTGGCCCGCCTGCTGTTCCCCTTGTACGCCTGGGACCTGGAGGAAGACGAGATCAAGCGCCAGGTCGTGGCATGGAAGCTGATTCCGCCGAAGGACCAGAGCCCGATCGTCACCAACCACCGGCTGATTCCACTGCTCGGGGTCGTCGACGTGCACCGCTTCGGCTACAGCAGCTTCGAGAAGGAGTTCTGCCGGATGATCCGCGAGGGCAAGGCCGACCGGCTGTCGTGGCAGCACACGTTCGAATTCCTCGAGTACACGTCGAGGACGGGGCTGTTCGTCAAGCCGCTGGTTCTGGACCTGTTGCAGGAACTCGGCCTGACGACCGAGGACGTGGGCGTGCGGTTTGCTTGACCGGTCGGGACGGCCCGACGGCCGGGCGCCGATAATGCGCCCCGACCGATGACCTCCCCCGCCCCGCCCGCGCCCTTCGTCCATCGCCTTCGCGTCTACTGGGAAGACACCGACGCCGGCGGCGTCGTCTTCTACGCCAACTACCTGAAGTTCTTCGAGCGCGCGCGCACCGAGTGGCTGCGCGGGCTCGGGTTCGGGCAGCAGGCACTCAAGGACGAGCAGGGGCTGATGTTCGTCGTCGCGAGCACGGCGGTGCGCTACCTGCGCCCGGCGCGGCTGGACGACTGGCTCGACGTGACGGTGGCCGTGGCGACGGCCGGCCGCGCGAGCCTGGACATCGCGCAGCAGGCGTGGCGCGGCGACACGCTGCTGGCCGAAGGCGAGATCCGCATCGGCTGCGTCGACGCCGGAACCTTCTCGCCGCGGCGCATTCCGAACGCCATTGCCGATGCGGCAGCGCAACATACGCGCCGATGAACCAGGACATGTCGATCGTCTCGCTGGTCTTGCAGGCCAGCCTCGTGGTGCAGCTCGTGATGGCGGGGCTGCTCGTCGTCTCGCTGGCAAGCTGGACCGTGATCTTCGGCAAGCTGCTGGGCCTCAAGCGCGTGCGCACGCGCAACGAGGGCTTCGAGCGCGACTTCTGGTCCGGGCGCAGCCTGAGCGAGCTGCACCAGGCGGCGATCGCGCGCGCGGCGGGCGAAGGCGCGCCGATGGAGCGCATCTTCGCCAGCGGCATGCGCGAGTTCCTGAAGCTGCGCGAGAAGCGGCTGGACGCCGCGGCGCAGCTCGACGGTGCGCGGCGCGCGATGCGCGCGAGCTTCCAGCGCGAGCTCGACATGATCGAGAGCCACCTGAGCTTCCTCGGCTCGGTGGGGTCCGTGTCGCCGTACGTGGGCCTGTTCGGCACCGTGTGGGGGATCATGCACGCGTTCGGGGGGCTGTCGAACCTGCAGCAGGTCACGCTCGCCACGGTGGCGCCGGGCATCGCCGAGGCGCTGGTGGCCACGGCGCTCGGCCTGTTCGCCGCCATCCCGGCGGTGGTGGCCTACAACCGCTTCGCGCGCGACATCGACCGCATCGCGATCCAGCTCGAGACCTTCATCGAGGAGTTCTCGAACATCCTGCAGCGCAACGTGGCCGCGCCCCCGCCGCCGCAGGCCGTGCATACCGCCGGCCTGGCGCCCGCCGTGGCCACGGCGTCGAGGTTCTGAGGCCGTGGCCGGGCGCGACGAGGTGCGACGCCGGGCGCGCGCCGGGAGCCGCTGATGGCGCAGACGCTCGCGCGCAGTGGCGGCCGCCGGCGGCGCACGATGAACGAGATCAACATGGTCCCGTTCATCGACGTGATGCTCGTGCTGCTGATCATCTTCATGGTCAGCGCGCCGCTGATCACGGTGGGGGTCGTCGACCTGCCGAGCGTGGGCGCCGCGCCGCAGCGCCCGCCGAGCGTCGTCGAGGTGATCGTCGGCCCCGACGAGCGGCTGCGCGTGAAGGTCGACGGCAAGGACGAGCAGGCGGTGACGCTGCCGCAGCTCGTCGCCCGCGTGCAGCAGGCGCAGGGCGGCAACGCCGAGATTCCGGTCGTGATCTCGGCCGACCGCAACGTCAAGTACGACGCCGTCGTGCGCGTGATGGACCGCCTGCAGCGCGCCGGCGTGCAGCGGGTGGGGCTGTCGGTGCGGCAGGGTGGCTGAGCGGCCGCATCGACAGACGCAGGACACGCGCCGACGACGCTCCTCGAGACGGGCGGGGATGGGCTTGCCGAGGTGGCGGTTCGAGGCCGTGTAGTTATACTAGACTCTCTGCACTGTTAGTATAACCACATGAATCGGTTCTACAGCGACTTGTCGCTCACGGCGCAGACGGCGTACGCGCAGCTGCTCGACGCGAGCCTGAGCGCGGAAATGACGCGCTCCGTCGCCGACCTGCCGGGCTCGTTCAACGCGAAGACCGTCAAGGGCCGCCGATACTGGTACTTCCAGTACACCGAGCCGTCGGGCAAGCTGCGGCAGATCTACGTCGGGCCGGAAGGCGATCCGGTTCACCGGCTGATGCACCGCAAGGCCGGCAGCAGCGGCATGGCCGAGCTCGGGCCGCTGGCGCGCTCGGCGATCGCGCTCGGCGCGGCGACGGTGTTGCCGAGGCACTACCGGGTGATCCGGCGCCTGGCCGACTACGGGTTCTTTCGCGCGGGGGGGCTGCTCGTCGGCACGCACGCCTTCCTCGCCTACTCCAACATGCTGGGCGTGAGGTGGATCAGCCTCGAGCGCACGCAGGACATCGACTTCGCCCACGCGGGCAAGTCGCTCGCGCTGGCGCTGCCCGGCAACGTCGAAGTCCGCACCGACGAGGCGATCGCCTCGCTGAGCATGGGCTTCCTGCCGGTGTCGGGGCTGAACGGCAAGGATGCGGGCAGTTACCTGGTCCCCGCCGAGCCGGACTTCCGGCTCGACTTCCTGACCCCGCTGCATCGCGGGGGCGACGCGCCGTACCGCCACCCGCGCCTGCACGTCACGCTGCAGCCGCTGCCCTTCATGGAGTTCTCGCTCGAGCACCCCGAGCAGGCCGTGGTGTTCTGCGCCGACGGCGCGGTCCTCGTCAACGTGCCGGCGCCGGAACGATTCGCGCTGCACAAGCTGATCGTGCAGGGCGAGCGCGAGGGCGCCTTCCGCACCAAGTCGAACAAGGACCTCGCGCAGGCGGCGCACCTGCTCGCCTATCTCGGCGAGCACCGCGCGGATGCATTGCACGACGCCGTGCGCGATGTGCTCTCGCGCGGCCGGGGATGGACGGCGCGCATCGGCAAGGGCGTGCGCGCGCTGCGAGCCGCCTACCCGGAACTCGCCGCGGCCGCGATGCTGGCCGAAGCCGTGGCGCCGCTGGAATCCCGATGAGCCGCCCCGACAGGTCGCGCCGCGACCCGCTCAAACCCACCGCGCCCGACCGGCTGGGCCCGGGCGCGGCGGTCGCCATCGGCGCCCACGTGGCGCTGCTCGCCGCGCTGGCGTTCGGGCTGCAGTGGCGCAGCCAGAGTCCGACGCCGGTGAGCGCCGAATTGTGGGCAGCCGTGCCGCCGGTGGCGGCGCCGCCGGCGCCTCCACCCGCCGCGCCGCCACCGCCCGCCCCGGCGCCAGCGCCGCCGCCACCGGCGGTCGCGCCGCCACCCCCACCGCGCCCTGCCCCCGCGCCCGAGCCCCCCGCACGGCGCGAGGCCGACATCGCCCTCGAGCGCGAACGGCAGGCGCGCGAGCAGCGCGAGGCCGAGGAGCGGCGCCGCCAGCAGGCCGAACAGCAGCGCCGCGAGCGCGAGAAGGCCGAGCGCGAGCGGATGGAACGCGAGCGTGCCGAGCGGGAGCGTGCCGAGCGCGAGAAGGCGGAACGCGAGCGCGCCGAGCGCGCCCGCGCGGAAGCCGAAGCGCGCCGGCAGCGCGAAGCCGAGCAGCGCCGCCAGGCGGAGGACGCGCGCCGGCGCGAGCAGGCCGAGCAGCAGCGCCTGGAGCAGCAGCGGCAGGAGAACCTCGCCCGGCTGATGGACCAGGCGCAGCAGGGCAGCGGCAGCCCCACCTCCACCGGCACGGCGGCGCGCGACGCCGGGCCGTCGGCCGCCTATGCCGGGCGCATCGTCGCGCGGATCAAGCCCAACATCATCTTCACCGACGAGATCGCGGGCAACCCGGCGGCGGTGGTCGAGCTGCGCACCGCCCCCGACGGCACGATCGTCTCGCGGCGCATCGCGCGCTCGAGCGGCGTGGCGGCGTGGGACGACGCCGTGCTGCGCGCGATCGACCGCACCGCGGTGCTGCCGCGCGACGTCGATGGCCGGGTGCCGCCGTCGATCGAGATCACGTTCCGGCCGCGCGACTGACCATGGCGGCGATCGAAGATCGCGCCGCCGACGCCCGTTACTGCGGCTGCAACGGCATCACTTTGCCTGCATAATCAAGGCGTTTCGATCGCAGCTGCAGGTCTCGTGATGCCGAACCTCTCGATCCGGGACGTCCCCCCCTCGATTGCCGAGCACCTGCGGCAGCGCGCGGCGCGCAACCATCGCTCGCTGCAGGGCGAATTGATGGCGATCCTCGAAGGCGTCGTGGCGGCGGATGCGGCGGCCGAGGCGGCGGCGAGGGTCTCGCCTCGTCATGCGGCGACGCCGCGCCGCGGCCTCGGCGACCTCGTCCGGGCGATGCGCGAGCGCACGGGCGTCGACGTCGCGACGCCCGCGACGTCGACGTCGATCGTGCGCGAACTGCGCGACACCGACGGCGGTCGACGCCCGGCAGACGGCGGGCGGTGAACGGCCGGTGAACGTCTGGATCGCCGAGCCGCCGGCGGCCTACGCCGCCCGGCCGGCAGCGGTCGTCGACTGCAGCGTCGTCGCCGCGGCGTTGTTCGCCGAGCCACAGGCCGATCAGGCCGTCGCGCTGACGGCGATGCTCGAACTGCACGCCCCCGCGCTGATCGCCTACGAGCTGTGCCAGGTGGCGCTGACGAAGGCAAGGCGCGGCGAGGCCGCGATTGAAGCCCTCCAGGCCCAGCTCGGCGAATTCGAAGGTTCGTCGGTGCAGCTTTGCGACGTCGCGCTGCCCGCGGCGGTCGACCTCGCACGGCGCTGCGGGCTGACGGCCTACGACGCGAGCTACCTCTGGCTCGCCGAGCACCTGCGCGCGCCGCTGATCACGTTCGACCGCCGGCTCGGCGAGGCGGCAGTGGCGCACCTGGGCTCGCTCGGCGGCGGCGAGCGCCCGTGAAGCGCCGCGCCCGGCGCGTTCAAGGCTGCGCGCGCAGCGCGGCCACGTACGCGACGCTGTGTCCGCCGGTGTTGTCGGCGTCGCCGGCCACCGCCACCGCCGCCACCGGCGGCACCTCGTTCGCCTCGTCGCCGAATGCGCGCCTGAAGTCGGCCGCCACGTCGCGCCGCTCGTCGAGCCAGGCGTGCAGCGGCGCGTCGGCGCCGCGCAGCACGACGTAACGCACCCGCCGCGAGTAGGCGTTGGCGAGCACCGCCCCGGCCGGCTGGGCGTGGGCCCACACGTAGCACAGCGTCGCCGCCGGCAGCGCCTCGCCGCTGGCCGCGCGGGCCACGCGCAGCAACTGCCGCTCGACGAACGGCACCTGCGCCAGCGGCGCGTCGAACAGCAGGCAGACCTTGACCGCGCTGTCGTCGCCGGCCTTGGTCGCGAGGTCGGCCAGCGGGTTCTGACGCTCGAGCCGCCACTGCCAGGCGAGCGTGGCGATGCGGCTGCCCGCCGGCAGGTCGTGCACGAGGTTGCCGTACGAGCCGCGCGCCTCGATGCGCAGCGCGGCGCGGCCGTCGACCGCTGCGGCACGGTAGTCGGTGCGCGGCAGCGTCTGCTGCGGCAGGCCGGCGAAGCGCCAGGGCGGCGCGACGGCGTCGCCCTCGACGAGCGGGGCGAGCACGGCGGCCCAGGCGGCGGAGGCGGCCAGCCCCGCGCCGACGAGCGCGTACACCCGGCCCCGGGTCACGCCGGCGCCTCGACGGCCGGCACCACGCCGCCGAGCGGGGCGCGCCCGAGCACGCGATAGCCGCCGGCCCTCGGCGCCTGGGACTCGACGACGGCCACGGCGGCGACCGGCCAACGCGCACGCGGCACGCCGGCCGGCGCCAGCGCGCCGAGCGCTCGCCGCGCCACCGTCACGTGGGGCCGCCAGCGGCGTGCCTCGGTGCGCAGGCCGAGCGCGCGCAGCGCCGCGCCGAGCGCCGCGTGCAGCTCGGCAAGCGCCGGCGACGCGTCGAGTTCGAGCACCGCCACGCCGTTGGACCACACCGCGGCACGGCCCGGGGCGAGCACGAACGGCGCCCGTCCGCCGGCGGTGGTCGTGACCGCTTCGACCAGCTCGGGCAGCCGCGCGCGCGGCACGGCGCCGAGGAAGTGCAGCGTCAGGTGCAGGTCGCGCGGCGCCACCGGCCGTGCGGCCGGCGGCCAGCGCCATTGCCCGCTCCAGCGCGCCAGTGCTCGCCGCGCCGCGGCGTCGGGCCACAGGGCGATGAAAAGGCGCGCCGCGGCCGGTGGCGGTGCGTCGGCTGGCGTCGCGGTGCGCGCTACAGGCCGGTGCGGCACCGAGGCGTTCGTCAACCCTGCGACTGTTCGGCCTGCGTCTCCTCGACCGGCCAGTCGCGGATGTAGGCCTTCAGCATGCGGTTCTCGAAGTCCTGCGCCTCGACGACGGCCTTCGCAACGTCGTAGAAGCTGATCACGCCCATCAGCGTGCGCCCGTCCATCACCGGCGTGTAGCGCGCATGGCGCTGCAGCATGATGCGGCGCACCTCGTCGAGCTCGGTCTCGGGCGTGCAGGTCAGCGGCGAATCGTCCATCACGGTGCGCACGATCGTGTCGCCCACCGTGCCGCCGTTCCTGACGACCGCGGCGATCACCTCGCGGAACGTGAGGATGCCGACGAGCTCGCCGTGATCCATCACGACGAGCGAGCCGATGTCGTGCTCGGCCATCGTCTGGAACGCGTTCCACAGCGGCTGGTCGGGCGTGACGGTGAACAGCGTGCCGCCCTTGACGCGAAGAATGTCGTGGACTTTCATCGGCCGTCTCCTTGCCCGCGCACGGGGCTTCGCAGACCCAATATAGCCCACAATCTCCGCACCACGACACCCCGCGAACCCTCGTTCGCGCCTGCCCGATGCCCGGCCCCTCCGACCCCGGATTCGACACCCTGGCGCTGCACGCCGGCGCCGCGCCCGACCCCGCCACCGGCGCGCGCGCGCTGCCGATCCACCTCAGCACGAGCTTCGTGTTCGAGAACGCGGAGCATGCGGCGAGCCTGTTCAACATGGAGCGCTCGGGGCACGTCTACAGCCGCATCAGCAACCCGACCAACGCCGTGTTCGAGGAGCGCATGGCCGCGCTCGAAGGCGGCGTGGGCAGCATCGCCACCGCCAGCGGCCAGGCCGCGCTGCACCTGGCGATCGCGACGATCGCCGGCGCCGGCCACCACGTCGTCGCCAGCAGCGCGCTGTACGGCGGCAGCCACAACCTGCTCGCCTACACGCTGCCGCGCTTCGGCATCACGACCACGTTCGTGCCGCCGGGCGACGTCGACGCCTGGCGCGCCGCGATCCGGCCCCAGACGCGGCTGCTGTTCGGCGAGACGCTCGGCAACCCGGGGCTGGACGTGCTCGACGTGCCGGCGATCGCGCAGATCGCGCACGACGCCGGCGTGCCGCTGCTGGTGGACTCGACGTTCACGACGCCGTGGCTGCTGCAGCCGATCGCGCACGGCGCCGACCTCGTCTTCCACTCGGCGACCAAGTTCCTGTGCGGCCACGGCACCGTCGTGGGCGGCGTGCTCGTCGACGGCGGCACTTTCGACTGGGCGGCCGACCAGGGCCGGGTGGCGCGCTTCCCGGAACTGGCCGCGCCGTACGCCGGCTTCCACGGCATGGTGTTCGCCGAGGAGAGCACGGTGGGCGGCTTCCTGCTGCGCGCGCGCCGCGAGGGGCTGCGCGACTTCGGCGCCTGCATGAGCCCGCACACCGCGTGGCTGATGCTGCAGGGCATCGAGACGCTGCCGCTGCGCATGGCGCGCCACGTCGACAACACGCGCAAGGTCGTCGACTTCCTCGTGCGCCAGCCGATGGTCGCGCGGGTCGGCTACCCGGAACTCGAGTCGCACCCGAGCCACGTCCTGGCGAAGGCGCTGCTGCCGCGAGGCTGCGGCGCCGTGTTCAGCTTCGACCTGAACGGCTCGCGCGCGCAGGGGCGGGCGTTCATCGAGGCGCTGAAGATCTTCAGCCACCTCGCCAACGTCGGCGACTGCCGCTCGCTCGTGATCCACCCGGCCTCCACCACGCACTTCCGGATGGACGATGCGGCGCTCGCCGCCGCCGGCATCGGCCCGGGCACGATCCGGCTGTCGATCGGCCTGGAGGACCCCGACGACCTGATCGACGACCTGAAGCGGGCGCTGAAGGCGGCGCAGAAGGCGGCCGGATGAAGCTCGTCGTCGACGCCCGCGAGGCTTACGCCTACACCGGCGGCAAGCCGTTCGACCCGTCGCTGCCCGCCGTCGTGTTCGTCCACGGCGCGCTCAACGACCACAGCGTGTGGACGCTGCTCGCACGCTGGTGCGCCCACCACGGTCACGCCGTGCTGGCGTTCGACCTGCCGGGGCACGGGCGCAGCGCCGGCCCCCCGCTGCCCGACGTCGAAGCGCTGGCCGGCTGGGTGGTGGAGGCGCTCGACGCGGCCGGCGTGCGGCAGGCCGCCCTGGTCGGCCACAGCATGGGCTCGCTCGTCGCCCTCGAGGCGGCGGGGCGGGCGCCCGAGCGCGCGGCGCGGCTCGTGATGCTGGGCACTGCGTACCCGATGAGGGTGTCCGAGGCGCTGCTGGCCACCGCGCTGGCCGAGCCGCTGCACGCGATCGACATGGTGACCGCGTGGTCGTACTCGACGACCGCGGCCAAGCCCTCGTTCCCCGGCCCCGGCATGTGGCTGCACGGCAGCACGCGCGCGCTGATGCGGCGCATGCAGGCCGGATGCACCGCCACGAACCTGTTCCACCACGAGTTCTCGACCTGCGACCGCTATCGCGGCGGCGAAGCCGCCGCGGCACGCGTGGCCTGCCCGGTGCACTTCGTGCTCGGGCGGTTCGACCAGATGACGCCGCCGACGGCCGCCCGCGAACTGGCGGCGGCGCTGAAGGCGCGGGTGCACGTCGTCGACGCCGGCCACAACCTGATGGCCGAAGCGCCCGACGCGGTGCTCGCGGCGCTGCGCGAAGCGCTGGCCTAGTGACCACCAGCGCCACCAGCGCCCGGCGCCGCCGTCGACTCGTTCACGGCGGGCCGTGCAGCGGCGCGCCGCCCGCTGGATGCCGGCGCGCGCGGCCGCCGACAATCGGGCCGTTGCCGCCACCGCGCCCCCGCACGACGATGTCCTCGACCGCCGCCATCGCTGCCTCGGGCATGGGCGCCGCGCTGTCGACGCTGCGATCGGCCGCGCACAACGTGGCCAACGCGAACACGGCCGGGTTCCGGCGCGAGACCGTCCACCAGCGCACGGCCGTGGGCGGCGGCGTTGCCGTCGACGTCCGGCCCGCCGGGCAGGCCGGCCACGCGCTGGAGCGCGACGTCGTCGCGCAGCGGCTCGCGATGAATGCGTTCCTCGCCAACCTGGCCGTGTTTCGCGCATCCGACGCGATGGCCGGCAGCCTGCTGAGCCTGCGCGTCTGAGCGGCCGCTGCCGGCCGTGGCGGCAGGCGCGCGATGCGGCGGTCCGCGCGGCTCGCTGCGGCCGGGACCGTTCGCCCTCGACGATGTCGCTGTTCTGCGCGTCGACGATCGACCAGCCGGACGGCGTGCGTCGCAGCACCTCGACGAGCACGCCGTGGCGCGGCGGGACGCTTCTCGCATCCCGCCGTCACCGCAGCTTGGCGCGGCCCCGGGCCGCTGCCGCCGCCCGCGTGCCCTGCCGGCCCCGCGGTCAGAAGCTCATGCCGAGGCCGACCGCAAGCAGCCGCGCCGTCGCCGAGCGCCGCACGTCCTCGCCGGCGTCGTTCACGTCGGTGTAGCGGAAGCGGGTGGTGTCGAAGCCGACGTCGATCGAGACGTTCGGCGTCACCTTGTAGCCCAGGCCGAGGCCGAAGTACGGGCGTGTCGCCGACGTCGTGTCCGATTCGCTCACGCCCAGCGCCGAAGCCGAGAGCTCGAGCCGGTTGCGCGCGAAGCCTAGCCGCGCGACGGCGCTCAGCCCGCCGCCGACGTCGGCCGACGCCGCCACGCCGAGGCCGAGGCTGCGCCCCTTGGCACTGCCGCGGATCGTGGCATCGAGCTCCTCGTCGAAGTCGCTCGCCTTGACCTTGCCGAAGTCCATGTACACCGCCTCGACGGCGAGGTTCGGGTGCACGCGCCAGCCGCCGAACGCCTTCCAGCCGGTGCTCGTCTTGTCGCAGCTGTCGAGGTCGCTGCAGTCGACGTTGATCCGCGCCGCGCCGACGGCGGCGCCGACATAGCCTTGCGCCGACGCCGCGGCGGGAATCGAAACCACGGCGGCGGCCGCCAGTGCGGTGAGCATCGTTCTCATCGTCTGTTCCTCCAACGCAGGACGGCTGCTGCGCCACGGCGCACCACGCGTCGCGGCCGACACCGCCTGCCGCCCATTGGGCGCGCCGCTGCAGTGCCTCTGCTTGAGCGGGATCAATGAACGGATCAGTCGATGAGGTCGGCGACGCGCAGTCGCGACAGGCCGGCACGCTCGCGGAAGCGCGCGCTCGCCGTCGTCGGCGACAGCAGCAGCGCGTCGACGAGCGGCGCGGCCGGCGTCGTCGCCGGGTCGCAGGTCAGCACGCAGCGCGGCGTGCCGGCCTCGTCCAGGCGGCCGACCCAGTCGAGCGCGATCAGCGTGTCGAGCACCGGTTCGACGGCGAGCGGGTCCAGCCGCAATGCCGCCGCGAGCTCGTGCAGCGACCGCCCCCGGCGGGGGCCGCTACGGGCGCGCGCGAACTCGGCGAGCAGTTCGAGCGCGAGGTCGAACCGGCAGCCCGGTGTCGCGGGCGGGCGCCGGACCTGCATCGACAGGCTCGGCGCGTAGGCGGCGATCACCGCGCCGAGCAGCACGACGACCCACACCGCGTAGATCCACAGCAGCAGCACCGGCAGCGCCGCGGCGGCGCCGTAGATCGCGGCAGTGCCCGGAAACGATTCGACGTACCAGGCCATCGCGCGCTTGGCGACGCCGAAGCCGACGGCGACGAACAGGCCGCCCATCCAGGCGTGGCGCCAGCGCACCTGCGTGTTCGGCACGTAGTGGAACAGCCCTGCGGCCAGCGCTGCGAGCAGCGCGAAGTCGACCCCGCGCAGCAGCCACGCGGTACCCGTGCGCGCCGCGCCGTCCGCGCCGGGCGCGTCGCTCAGCACGTACGACGACACCGCCAGGCTCACCGCGAGGACGATCGGGCCGAGCGTCACCGCGGCCCAGTAGACCAGGATGCGCTGCCCGAGCGGCCGCGGGCGGCGCACGCGCCAGATCGCGTTGAGCGTCTGGTCGACCGTCAGCATCAGCAGCAGCACGGTGAACAGCAGCGTGGCCAGGCCGATGCCGCCGAGCGCCAGCGCGCGCTCGGCGAAGGCCGTCAGCCCCGCGAGCACCGGGCGCGCGATCTCGCCGGGCAGCAGCGAGGGCAGGACGCGGGTCTCGAAGTCCAGCCGCAGGTCCGCCAGCATCGGGGCGGCGGCGAAGACGGTGAACACGACGGCCAGCAGCGGCACCAGCGCGAGCACCGTCGTGAACGTGAGGCTGCTCGCGGTCAGGCTCAGGTGATCCTCGCGGAAGCGCTGGCGCAGCGTGGCCAGCGTGGCCATCCAGGGCCATTCCTGCAGGGCGTCGGCGAGCTCGGCGATGCGGCCGCGCCAGTGCGCGACCCGGGCGAAGGGGGACGCCATGCGCCCTATCATGCCAGCCATGGCACCCCTGCCCGACGCCGCCGCCATGCCGGCGCCCGCCAAGGCCGACGACGTCGTGCGCCTGACGCGCGCCGTCGCGGTGGCCAGCGTCGCGGCGCTCGTCGCGCTCGGCCTGGCGTGGGAGCTGTGGCTGGCGCCGACCGGCAGCCGCACCTGGGCCGTCAAGGTGCTGCCGCTGCTGATCCCGCTGCCCGGGCTGCTGCGGCTGAGGCTGTACACCTACCGCTGGACCAGCCTGCTGGTGTGGCTGTACTTCACCGAGGGCGTCGTGCGCGCGACGAGCGACGGCGGCACGAGTGCGGCGCTGGCGGCGCTGCAGGTGCTGCTGAGCATCGCGCTGTTCGCCGCCTGCGCCGCGCACGTGCGCTGGCGCCTGCGCGCCGCGGCGCGCCGCGCACCGGAGCCGGCGCCGTGAATCGGGACCTGCTGCTGGCGCGGCTGCGCGAGACCGTCGGCGATCCCCACGTGCTGACGAGCGCCACCCACGGCGACCTCGCCGCCTACGAGCTCGACTGGCGCCGCCGCTGGCACGGGGCGGCATGGGCCGTGGTGCGCCCCGGCACCGCCGCCGAGGTGGCCGCCGTCGTGCGCGCGTGTGCCGACGCCGGCGTGGCCGTCGTGCCGCAGGGCGGCAACACCGGGCTCGTGGGCGGCGGCGTGCCCGACGCCAGCGGCACCCAGGTGCTGCTGAGCCTGACGCGGCTGAACCGCATACGCGCCGTCGACACCGCCAACCTGACGCTGACCGCCGAAGCCGGCTGCGTGCTGCAGGCGGTGCAGCAGGCCGCGGCCGAGGTGGGCCTGCGCTACCCGCTCAGCCTCGCCGCCGAGGGCAGCGCGACGATCGGCGGGACGCTGGCGACCAACGCCGGCGGCACGCAGGTGCTGCGCTACGGGAACGCGCGCGAGCTGTGCCTGGGGCTCGAAGTCGTGACGCCGCAGGGCGAGCTGTGGGACGGGCTGAGCGGCCTGCGCAAGGACAACACGGGCTACGACCTGCGCGACCTCTTCGTCGGCAGCGAAGGCACGCTCGGCGTGATCACGGCGGCGACGCTGAAGCTGTACCCCGCGCCCGCGGCGACGATGACGGCGCTGGCCGCGTGCGCCTCGATCGACTCCGCGGTGGCGCTGCTCGAGCGCGCGCGCCGGCGGCTCGACGCCGGGCTGACCGGCTTCGAGGTCATGAACGCGTTCTCGCTCGAACTCGTCGCGCGCCACTTCCCGCAGCTGCCGCGGCCGTTCGGCGACGCCCCGCTGCCGGCCTGGACGGTGCTGCTCGAGCTGTCCGACGCCGAGGGCGAGGGCCACGCGCGCGAGGCGTTCGAGGCGCTGCTGGCCGACGCGCTCGACGCCGGCGTGATCGGCGACGCCGTCGTCGCCGAGAGCGTGGCCCAGTCGCGCGGCCTGTGGCACCTGCGCGAGTCGATCCCGCTCGCGCAGGCCGAGGAAGGACTCAACATCAAGCACGACATCGCGCTGCCGGTGTCCGCGATCCCGGGCTTCGTCGGCGCCACCGACGCCGCGCTCGCCGCCGCGATCCCGGGCGTGCGGCTGGTCGACTTCGGGCACCTCGGCGACGGCAACCTGCACTACAACGTGCAGGCGCCCGAGGGCGTCGACGCCGCCGAATTCCTGCGCGAGCGCGAGCCCGCCGTCAACGCGATCGTCTACGACGCCGTGTGCGCACGCGGCGGCTCGATCTCGGCCGAGCACGGCATCGGCCAGCTCAAGCGCGAGGAGCTGGTGCGGCGCAAGAGCGCGGTGGCGCTGCGGATGATGCGCGCCGTCAAGGCAGCGCTCGATCCGCAGGGGATCATGAACCCGGGGCGGGTGGTCGACACCTGAACTCGCGGCGGGATCGGGAACCGGCAGGCATTCTGGTCGCCGCCGGATCGGTTGCGGTTCGGCTGACGGCGCTGGACCTGTACCCGCGTCCGCCGGGCTCGAAGCGGCGCTCGGGCGGGCGTGACACGAGCGGTGTGCATCATGTCTCCGCGCCCCGCGAGCAGCCCCTCGATGGAGATGTCTTCGTCGAGTTCATCCCAATGCAACCCGCGGGGACTGATCTCCACCCTGTCGCGCTGCGCTGCGCTCGCCTGCAAGAGGCGCGCAAACCCTGCGAGCGGCACCGCCAAGGACCCGACCGTCGGCGAGATGAACCCACATGTGGTCCTCGTCGAACCGCACTGCGCCAGCCAAAGTGCTCATTCCAGGCCTCTTCGATGCGCGCCACGTTCTGTGCCACGACATCGATCAACTCCCTGAGCGCACGGGCACTGAGCCCCTCGCTGCTGGCCAGTTGGACTTCCGGTGCAACCCAGAACCTGGCTTCTCCGCCGCCACCGCGAACGTGCACCTGCAGCCGTTCGCGCGGATGACCTTCGTTCGAATAGAAAAGGAACGTGAACCCCTCGTGCCGGAAGACCACGGGCCTCGGGCGATTCTAGGCACGGCAAGGCGTCGGCGGCGTGGTCGACCGCGCTACTGCAACGGCTCCTTCAGCGCCTTCGGGATCGGCAGCGGCGTGACCTCGATGCCCTCCTCGCGCAGCGCCTCGCGCTGCTCGGGCGTCGCGCGGCCGCGGATGCCGCGCGACTCGACCTCGCCGTAGTGGATGCGGCGCGCCTCGTCGGCGAAGCGGTCGCCGACGTCCTCGGTGTTGGCGAGCACGTGGCGCACCGTCTTCAGCCACAGGGCCTGCAGGTCGGGCCCGGGGGATGCGGCGGTCTTCGCTTCGGGCTCGGCCGGGCGGGTGCCCGAGAGGTTCAGCCGCGGCGCGCTCGGCAGCCGCTGCACGACGCGATCGCCGCACAGCGGGCACTCGACGAGACCGCGGCCGTTCTGGTCGAGGAAGTCGTCCTCGCTGGCGAACCAGCCCTCGAAGCCGTGGCCGTGACTGCAGCGCAGGTCGAGCACCTTCATCGCCGCATTATCGGCAGCCGTCAACAAAGCGTCACGGTGGGGCCATCCACTGCAGCGGCCAGGCGCCGGCGCGCCAGCGCTGCAGCCACAGCAGGCCGATCAGCGTCTTGGCGTCGGTGAGCTCGCCGCGGGCGGCCAGCGCGTCGAGCTCGGCGGGATCGACGTCGACGACGTCGATGAACTCGCCGTGGTCGAGCTGCTGCGGCCCGGCCTGCAGCCCGCGCGCGAACCAGATCTCGATCGCCTCGTCGCAGTAGGCGGCGGCGTTGTGCAGCACGCCGGCGCGCGCCCACTCGCGCGCGGTGTAGCCGGTCTCCTCGGCGAGCTCGCGCACGCCGGTGGCAAACGGCCCCTCGCCGGGGTCGAGCTTGCCGGCCGGGAACTCGAGCAGCACGCGCTTGAGCGGGTAGCGGTACTGGCGCACCATGACCAGCCGGCCGTCGTCGCGCAGCGGCACGACGGCCACCGCCCCGGGGTGGACGATGTACTCGCGCGTCGCCTCGCGGCCGTCGGGCAGGCGCACGCGGTCGCGCCGCACGTGCAGCAGCGCGCCGTCGAACACGGCCTCCGAGGCGAGCGGCGCCTCGTGCAGCCGGCCGTCGCCGGCTGCGCCCATCACGCGCTGCGGCGCAGGTAGCGCCAGACGAAGCCCGGGAACGCGAAGGTGACGAACAGGCACGCCGCGGCGACGTAGAACTCCCAGTTCTGCGGGTGCCGCTGGCCGAGCCGCGCCTCGAGCCCGAAGCCGACGGCCAGCGCGACGCCGCCGTAGACGAGCAGCTCGAGCAGCCGCCAGCCGAGGTGCTTGCGCGCCAGCCGCGGCCCGACGACGAACAGCCGCTCGTTGACGAACGGCAGGTTCGCCAGCACGACGGCGACGAGCAGCACCAGCCAGACTTCGGCGGCGTGGGTCATCGCCGAAGCTTCAGCCGGCCAGCGCCTTGACGATCGCGTCGCGGCACAGCGCCATCAGCCCGCCCGGCAGCAGGCCGAGCACGAGCACCGCCGCGCCGTTGACGGCCAGCAGCGCGCCGGCGCCCTGCGGCACCCAGGTGATCGGTGCGGCGTCGGTCGGCTCGTCGAAGTACATGACCTTGACGACGCGCAGGTAGTAGAAGGCGCCGATCAGCGACAGCAGCACCGCGATCACCGCCAGCACGATGTAGCCGGTCGAGCCGGTGGTCACCAGCGCCTGCAGCACCGCGAGCTTGGCGTAGAAGCCCACCGTCGGCGGGATGCCGGCCAGCGAGAACATGAACACCGTCATCACGCCGGCCATCCAGGGGCTGCGCCGGGACAGGCCGGCGAGGTCGGCGATGCGGTCGCACTCGTGGCCCTGGCGCGCCAGCAGCATCACCAGCCCGAACGTGCCGAGCGTCGTCAGCACGTACGTCACGAGGTAGAACAGCGCCGAGCTGTAGCCGTTGGCGGCCGACAGCACGTTGCCGCCGACGACGGTGGGCGTCAGGCCCAGCAGCACGAAGCCGATCTGCGCGATCGTCGAATACGCGAGCATGCGCTTGAAGTTGGCCTGCGCGATCGCGACCAGGTTGCCGACGACGAGCGAGGCCACGGCGACCACGATCAGCATCTGCTGCCAGTCGGCGGCCAGGCCGTTCAGCGCCTCGTGCAGCAGGCGGATCGCGATGCCGAACGCGGCCAGCTTCGGCGCGCCGGCGATCAGCAGCGTGACCGCCGTCGGCGCGCCGTGGTAGACGTCGGGCACCCACATGTGGAACGGCACGGCGCCGAACTTGAAGGCGAGCCCGGCGACCACGAAGACGAGGCCGAAGACGAGCACGCCGGCGTCGATGCGCCCGGTCTGGATCGCGTCGAACACCTCGCCGAGCTGCAGCGAGCCGGTGGCGCCGTACATCATCGACAGGCCGTAGAGCAGGAAGCCGCTCGCGAGCGCGCCGAGCACGAAGTACTTCATCGCCGCCTCGGTCGCGGTGGCGTCGTCGCGGCGCAGCGCGACCAGCGCGTACAGCGACAGGCTCATCAGCTCGAGCCCGAGGTAGATCACGAGGAAGTGATTCGCCGACACCATCACCGAGATGCCGAGCAGCGAGAACATCGCGAGGCTGAAGAACTCGCCCTTCATCATGTCGCGCGGCGCGAGGTAGGGCTGCGCGTAGACGAGCGTGATCATCACGGCGAGCGTCGCGACGAGGGCCAGCAGGTGCCCCATCGGGTCGGACACCATCATGCCCTGCATGCCGACCACGCTCTGGCCGGCGTTCAGCGCGTCGAGGTGCAGCAGCGCGACGAGCGCGAGCGAGCCCTGCGTGAGCCAGAAGGTCGGCCGCCGCTGGGGGTCGGTGACGAAGAGATCGACGATCGCGACGGCGCCCACCGCGACGAGCAGCACGATCTCGGGCAGCGCGACGAGCCAGTTCAGTTCTTCCATCGGGGTTGCTCCGGCCGCCTCAGTCGAGCTTGGACAGCGCGACGTGGTCGAGCAGCTGCGTGACCGAGGCCTGCATGACGTCGGTGAACGGCTTCGGGTACACGCCCATCCACAGCACGGCGGCGGCGAGGATCGCGAGCATCGCGAACTCGCGGCGGTCGATGTCGACGAGGGCCTTGACGTTGTCGTTGGCGACGGCGCCGAAGTAGACGCGCTTGACCATCCACAGCGTGTAGGCGGCGCCGAAGATCAGCGTCGTCGCCGCCAGCAGGCCGAGCCAGAAGTTCACCTGCACGGCGCCGAGGATCACCATCCACTCGCCGACGAACCCTGCCGTGCCCGGCAGGCCGCAGTTGGCCATCGCGAACAGCACCGCGAAGGCGGCGAACCGGGGCATCGTGTTGACGACGCCGCCGTAGTCGGCGATCTCGCGCGAGTGCACGCGGTCGTAGAGCACGCCGATGCACAGGAACATCGCGCCGGAGACGAAGCCGTGGGCGATCATCTGCACGATGCCGCCGGCCACGCCCAACTCGTTGAAGAGGAAGAAGCCGAGCGTCACGAAGCCCATGTGGGCCACCGACGAGTAGGCCACGAGCTTCTTCATGTCGCGCTGCACGAGCGCGACCAGCCCGATGTAGACCACCGCCACCAGGCTCAGCGCGACGATGAACCAGGCGTACTCGCGCGAGGCGTCGGGCGCGATCGGCATCGAGAAGCGCAGGAAGCCGTAGGCGCCGAGCTTGAGCATGATCGCCGCCAGCACCACCGAGCCGCCGGTGGGCGCCTCGACGTGGGCGTCGGGCAACCAGGTGTGCACCGGCCACATCGGCACCTTGACCGAGAACGCGGCGAAGAAGGCGAAGAACAGCAGCGCCTGCGCCGTCATCGGGATCGGGAGCTGGTGCCAGTCGAGGATCGAGAAGCTGCCGCCGGACTTCCAGTACAGGTAGATCAGCGCGATCAGCATCAGCAGCGAGCCGAGCAGCGTGTAGAGGAAGAACTTGAACGCCGCGTAGACCCGCCTCGGCCCGCCCCACACGCCGATGATGATGTACATCGGGATCAGCGTGGCCTCGAAGAACACGTAGAACAGCAGCCCGTCGAGCGCCGCGAAGACGCCGATCATCAGCCCCGACAGGATCAGGAACGCGCCCATGTAATGATTCACGCGCTCGGTGATGACCTCCCACGCCGAGATCACGACGATGATCGTGATGAAGGCGGTCAGCAGCACGAACCACACCGAGATGCCGTCGACGCCGAGGTGGTAGTGGACGTTGAAGCGCTCGATCCACGGCAGCCGCTCCTCGAACTGCATCGCCGCGGTCGAGGTGTCGAAGCCGGTGACGAGCGGGATCGTGACCAAAAAACCGGCGATCGCGCCGACGAGCGCGAACCAGCGCACCGCATCGCGGTACTCGTCGCGGCCCAGCGCCAGCAGCACCGTGCCCACCGCGATCGGCAGCCAGATGGCCACACTCAGCAAACTCATGTCGTCGTTCTCCGCCTGGCGCGTCGTTCAGGTCAACGGCCGAACAGGCTCGTCAGGTGCGGCCACAGCTGCCACGTCATCAGCACGAACACGCCGAGGATCATCACCAGCGCGTACCAGTAGAGGTGCCCGGTCTGCACGCCGCGCGCCGCGCTGGCGATGGCGCCGACGAGGCGCGCGCTGCCGTTGATCAGGCCGTCGATGATCCCGACGTCGCCGCCCTTCCACAGCCCCGAGCCGAGCGCGCGCGCGGCCGGCGCGATCACGTTCTCGTTGAACCAGTCCATGTAGTACTTGTTCTCGAGCACGCGGTGCACGCCCGCGAAGCGCGCCTTGATCGCCGCCGGGATCGACGGCTGCTTCAGGTAGAACCACCACGCGGTGACGACGCCGGCCAGCGCGAGCCAGAACGGCAGCGTCTGCAGGCCGTGCAGCGCCATCGCCGCGGCGCCGTGGAACTCGGCGGCGAGCGTGGCCATCGCCGGGTGGCGCGCGGTGTCGACGGTGATCGCGTCGGCGAGGAAGTCGCCGAACAGCATCGGCCCGATCGTGAGGTAGCCGATGACGACCGAGGGGATCGCGAGCAGGACGAGCGGCGCGGTCACGACCCACGGCGACTCGTGCGGCGTCGCGTCGTGATGCCCGCCGTGGTCGCCGTGATCGTCGTGGGCGTGCTCGTCGTCGTGCGCCTCGGGCGGGAACGGCTTGTGGCGGAAGCGCTCCTCGCCGTGGAAGACGAGGAAGTACATGCGGAACGAGTAGAACGCGGTGACGAAGACGCCGGCCACGACGGCGAAGATCGCGAACGGCGTGCCGGGCAGGTTGCTCGCCTCGACCGCCATGATGATGCTGTCCTTGCTGTAGAAGCCGGAGAACAGCGGCGTGCCGATCAGCGCCAGCGACCCGAGCAGCGCCGTGATCCACGTGATCGGCATGTATCGGCGCAGGCC
The DNA here is from genome assembly GCA_938022295.1 of uncultured Burkholderiaceae bacterium. Classification (GTDB taxonomy): domain Bacteria; phylum Pseudomonadota; class Gammaproteobacteria; order Burkholderiales; family Burkholderiaceae_C; genus Calidifontimicrobium. The sequence goes on along the minus strand of CALIDR010000148.1, from coordinate 6,476 downwards.
GCCCATGTTGCGGATGTCCTGGTCGTGGTGCATGCCGATGATCACGCTGCCCGCGGCGAGGAACAGCAGCGCCTTGAAGAAGGCGTGCGTCATCAGGTGGAACACCGCCACCGAGTAGGCGCTGGCGCCGAGCGCCACCGTCATGTAGCCGAGCTGCGACAGCGTCGAGTACGCGACGACGCGCTTGATGTCGTTCTGCACGATGCCGAGGAACCCCATGAACAGCGCCGTGATCGCGCCGATCACGAGCACGAAGTTGAGCGCGGCGTCCGACAGCTCGAACAGCGGGCTCATCCGCGCGACCATGAAGATGCCGGCGGTGACCATCGTCGCGGCGTGGATCAGCGCCGAGATCGGCGTCGGGCCCTCCATCGAGTCGGGCAGCCACACGTGCAGCGGGAACTGCGCGCTCTTGCCCATCGCGCCGATGAACAGGCACACGCACGCGACCGTGATCAGCATCCAGTCGGTGCCGGGAAAGGTCAGCGCGGCGAGCTCGTCGGCCTTCGCGAACGCCTCCCCGTAGTTCAGCGTGCCGGCGTAGGCGACGATCAGCCCGATGCCGAGGATGAAGCCGAAGTCGCCCACCCGGTTGACCAGGAAGGCCTTCAGGTTGGCGAAGATCGCCGTCGGCCTCTTGTACCAGAAGCCGATCAGCAGGTAGCTGACGAGCCCCACCGCCTCCCAGCCGAAGAACAGCTGCAGGAAGTTGTTGCTCATCACGAGCATCAGCATCGAGAACGTGAACAGGCTGATGTAGGCGAAGAAGCGCTGGTAGCCCGGGTCGTCCTCCATGTAGCCGATGGTGTAGACGTGCACCATCAGCGACACGAACGTGACGACGCACATCATCATCGCCGTCAGCCCGTCGACGAGGAAGCCGACTTCCATCTTCAGGCCGCCGATCACCATCCACTCGTAGATCGTGGCGTCGAAGCGCGCGCCGTCGACCGCGACGTCGCGCAGCACGAGCGCCGACAGCACGAACGAGATCGCGACGCCGAGGATCGTGAACACGTGGGCGCCGCGCCGGCCGACGGCGCGGCCGAACAGGCCGGCGACGATCGCGCCCGCGAGCGGCGCGAGCGGGATCGCGAGCAGCGTGGTGGGGTTCAGTTCGGCAGCCATGGCGCGGTCAGCCCTTCAGGGTGTCGAGTTCCTCGACCGCGATCGACGCCCGGTTGCGGAACAGCACGACCAGGATCGCCAGCCCGATCGCCGACTCGGCGGCGGCCACCGTGAGGATGAAGAACACGAACACCTGGCCCGCCATGTCGCCGAGGTAGTGCGAGAAGGCGACGAAGTTCATGTTGACGGCGAGCAGCATCAGCTCGATCGCCATCAGCAGCACGATCAGGTTGCGGCGGTTGAGGAAGATGCCGATCACCGACAGCGCGAACAGGATCGCGCCGAGCGACAGGAAGTGGCCGAGCGTGACGGGACCGATCATGCCTTGCCCTCCTCGGCACTCTTGGCGACTGCCGGGCGGTCGACCACCGGCGGCATCTGCACCAGGCGCACGCGGTCGGCCTTGCGCGCCCGCACCTGCTCGGCCGGGTCGAGGTAGCGGCTGTCCTTGCGCCGGCGCAGCGTCAGAGCGATCGCGGCGACGATCGCCACCAGCAGCACGACGGCGGCGATCTGCAGCGGGTAGAGGTAGTGCGTGTAGATCTCGATGCCGAGCACCTTCGTGTTGCCCATGGCGACGAGCGCGGGATCGGGCTCGGGCGCCTGCGGCAGGTCGAACCCGCCCATCAGCACGAGCGCCATCTCGAGCGCGATCACCGCGCCGACGACGCCCGCGAGCGGGAAGTGCTTCCAGAAGCCCTCACGGAACTTGTCGGTATTGATGTCGAGCATCATCACGACGAAGAGGAACAGCACCATCACGGCGCCGATGTAGACGAGCACCAGCGCGATGGCGAGGAACTCGGCCTCCAGCAGCATCCACACGCATGCGGCGCTGAAGAACGCGAGCACGAGGAACAGCGCCGCGTGTACCGTGCTGCGCGCCGTGATGACGCGGAAAGCCGCGAACAGCAGCACGATCGAGAAGGTGTAGAAGAGCGCGGTGGTGGTGTCCATGGTCTCGTGGCCGCGAAACGGCCCCGGCGCGCGCGTACGGCCGGCGGCGCCTGGGCGGGGCGGGCGGGCGACGCTCAGCGGTAGGGCGCGTCGGCCTCCTTGGCGGCGGCGATCTCGCGTTCGTAGCGGTCGCCGACCGCGAGCAGCATGTCCTTCGTGAAGTACAGGTCGCCGCGCTTCTCGCCGTGGTACTCGAAGATGTGCGTCTCGACGATCGAGTCGACGGGGCAGCTCTCCTCGCAGAAGCCGCAGAAGATGCACTTCGTCAGGTCGATGTCGTAGCGCGTCGTGCGCCGCGTGCCGTCGGCGCGCACGTCGGACTCGATCGTGATCGCCATCGCCGGGCACACCGCCTCGCACAGCTTGCAGGCGATGCAGCGTTCCTCGCCGTTGTCGTAGCGGCGCAGCGCGTGCAGGCCGCGGAAGCGCGGCGACAGGGGCGTCTTCTCCTCCGGGAACTGGATCGTGATGTTCTTGCGCAGGAAGTGGCGCCCGGTCAGCGCCATGCCCTTGAACAGCTCTAGCAGCAGGAAGCTGGAGAAGAAGTCCTTGACCGCCGACATCTCAGCGCCTCCTCATTTCCAGATGTTCCACGGCGACTGGATCCACAGCCCGACGACGACGAGCCACACCAGCGTGACCGGGATGAAGATCTTCCAGCCCAGGCGCATGATCTGGTCGTAGCGGAAGCGCGGGAACGTGGCCCGCACCCAGAGGAACATCGTGACGACGACGAACGTCTTCAGCGCCAGCCAGATCCAGCCCGGGATCGCGTTGAAGACCGGCGAGTCGATCGGCGGCAGCCAGCCGCCGAGGAACATGATCACGCACAGCGTGCTGACGAGGATCATGTTCGCGTACTCGGCGAGGAAGAACATCGCGAAGCTCATCCCCGAGTACTCGATCATGTGGCCGGCGACGATCTCGCTCTCGCCCTCGACGACGTCGAACGGGTGGCGGTTGGTTTCCGCCAGGCCGGCGATGAAGTAGACGAGGAAGATGGGCAGCAGCGGCAGCCAGTTCCACGACAGGAAGTTCAGCCCCATCTCGGCGAACGTGCCGCGGCCCTGGGCGAGCACGATCTCGGTGAGGTTCATGCTCGCCGAGACCATCAGCACGACGACGAGCGCGAAGCCCATCGCGATCTCGTAGCTGACCATCTGCGCCGAGGCGCGCAGCGCGCCGAGGAAAGCGTACTTCGAGTTGCTCGCCCAGCCGGCGATGATGACGCCGTAGACCTCGAGCGAGGTGATCGCCATGATGAACAGCAGCCCGGCGTTGATGTTGGCCAGCGCGACCTCGGGGCCGAAGGGGATCACCGCCCACGCCGCGAGCGCCGGCATGATCGTCATGATCGGCCCGAGGAAGAACAGCCCCTTGTTGGCCGCGGTGGGGCGGATGATCTCCTTGAAGATCAGCTTGACGGCATCGGCGATCGGCTGCAGCAGCCCGCCCGGGCCGATGCGGTTGGGGCCGAGCCGGATCTGCGTGTAGCCGATGCCCTTGCGCTCCCACAGCGTGAGGTACGCCACGCAGATCATCAGCGGCAGCAGCAGCGCGACGATCTTGACGAGGTTCCAGACGACGGCCCAGCCGCCGCTGCCGAGCGCCGCCTCGCCGATCTGATGGACGGGTTCGAACATGGTCAGGCCTTCTCCACCGCGATCGGCCCGAACATCGCGCCGAGCGCGGCCGTGTCGGCGTGGCCGGCGGCCACGCGCACCGCGGTGGCCGCGAGCGTGGGCTCCTCGCGCGCGGGCAGCACGACGCTCGCGGCGCCCTGGCGCACGCGCACCCGGTCGCCGGGCACGAGGCCGAGCTCGCGCCACAGCGCGCTCGGCAGCGCGGCCACCGGCGGCGCCGCGTCGGCGGTCTTCTGCAGCGACGGCGCGCGCCGCACGATCGGGTCGGTGCAGTAGATCGGCACGTCGGCGATGCGCTCCAGCCCCGCCGCCGGCGGTGCTGCCGGCGTCGGCACCGGCGCCGCGTTGTCGAGCCGTGCCGCGAGCGCCGCCGCATCGGGCAGCGCCTCGGCGCGCACGTCGTCGATCGTCTCCTGCTCGAAGCCAGGCAGGCCGAGCAGGTTGCCCAGCACGCGCAGCACCTTCCACGCCGGTCGCGCCTCGCCGAGCGGCTTGACGACGGCGTGGAAGCTCTGCACGCGGCCTTCGGCGTTGACGAACGTGCCCGGCGTCTCGGTGAACGGCGCGATCGGCAGCATCACGTCGGCGTGTTCGACCACGGCGTCGTTGAACGCCGTCAGCGCGACGACCATCCCCGAGCCGCGCAGCGCCGCGGCCGCGGCCGCCGGGTCGGCGGCGTCGAACGCGGGCTCGACGCTGAGCAGCAGCAGCGCCTTCATCGGCTGGGCGAGCATCTGGCCGGCGTGCAGACCGCCAGCCTTCGGCAGCGCGCCGGCCCAGTGGGCGCCGATCGCGTTGCCGGCCTCGCCGAGCACGCCCACGCACGCGCCGGCCTGCGCCCCGATCCAGTTCGCCAGGCCGAGCAGCGCGGTGGCCTGCGGGTGCCACTGCGCCGCGTTGCCGAGCAGGATGGCCTTGCGCTCGCCACCGAGCAGCGAGGCGGCGACGGCGTCGGCCTGCGCCGTCGCGGTGCCCGCAAGCGGCGGCGTCGCCCCGGTGCGCGCGGCCACCGCGGCGGCGACGTCGGCGAGCGCCTGCAGCCAGCCGCCCGGCGCGGCGGTGAGCCGGTGCGCCACCGGCATCGCCCAGTCGTCGTGCACCGCGTTCAGGCTCGCCACTTCGGCGCCGTGGCGCACCGCCTGGCGGATGCGCTGCGCGAACAGCGGATGGTCCTTGCGCAGGAACGAGCCGATCACGAACACGCGCTGCAGCGTCGACAGCTCGGCGATCGGCATGCCGAGCCAGCGGATGCCCTGCGGTGGCGTGAAGTCGGCGTGGCGCGTGCGGTGGTCGACGTTGTCGCTGCCGAGGGCGCGCACGAGCTTGGCGAGCAGGTGCAGTTCCTCGACGGTGGCCGAAGGCGAGCCGAGCGCGCCGATGCCCTGCGGCCCGAACTCGGCGCGGATGCGCTTGAGCCCGTCGGCGACGTAGTCGAGCGCCGTGGTCCAGTCGACCGCGCGCCAGACGCCGTCCTGCCGGATCATCGGCGCCGTCAGCCGGCGGTCGGTGTTCAGCGCCTCGTACGAGAAGCGGTCGCGGTCGGCGATCCAGCACTCGTTGACCGCCTCGTTCTCCAGCGGCACGACGCGCAGCACCTGGTTGGCCTTGACCTGCACGATCAGGTTGGCGCCGGTGCTGTCGTGCGGGCTCACGCTCTTGCGGCGGCTGAGCTCCCAGGTGCGTGCACGGTAGCGGAACGGCTTGCTCGTCAGCGCGCCGACCGGGCAGATGTCGATCATGTTGCCCGACAGCTCGCTGTCGACGCTGCCGCCGGTGATCGTCGTGATCTCCGAGTGCTCGCCGCGGTGGATCATGCCGAGCTCCATCACGCCGGCGATCTCCTGCCCGAAGCGCACGCACCGCGTGCAGTGGATGCAGCGGCTCATCTCCTCCATCGAGATCAGCGGCCCGACGTCCTTCGGGAACACGACGCGCTTTTCCTCGGTGTAGCGCGAGGCGGAGCCGCCGTAGCCGACGGCGAGGTCCTGCAGCTGGCACTCGCCGCCCTGGTCGCAGATCGGGCAGTCGAGCGGGTGGTTGATGAGCAGGAACTCCATCACCGCCTGCTGCGCCTTCACGGCCTTGTCGCTCTTCGTGCGCACGATCATGCCCTGCGTGACGGGCGTCGCGCACGCAGGCATCGGCTTGGGCGCCTTCTCGATCTCGACCAGGCACATGCGGCAGTTGGCCGCGATGCTGAGCTTGCGGTGGTAGCAGAAGTGCGGGATGTAGGTGCCCGCCGCGTCGGCAGCGTGCATCACCATGCTGCCTTCGGGCACGCTGACCTTGCGGCCGTCGAGTTCGATCTCCACCATGGTCGCTGTCCCTGCCCTCAGACCGTCGCCGCGACCATGCAGGTCTTGTGCTCGACGTGGTGGGCGAACTCGTCGCGGAAGTGCTTGAGCATGCCCTGCACCGGCATCGCCGCCGCGTCGCCGAGCGCGCAGATCGTGCGGCCCTTGATGTTGTCGGCCACCGAGTCGAGCAGCTCGAGGTCCTGCGGCCGGCCCTGGCCGTGCTCGATGCGGTGCACGATGCGCCACAGCCAGCCGGTGCCCTCGCGGCACGGCGTGCACTGGCCGCAGCTCTCGTGCTGGTAGAAGTAGCTCAGACGCAGCAGGCTGCGCACCATGCAGCGCGTCTCGTCCATCACGATCACCGCGCCCGAGCCGAGCATCGAGCCGGCCTTGGCGATGGCGTCGTAGTCCATCGTCAGGTCCATCATCACGCTGGCGGGCAGCACGGGAG
>CALIDR010000147.1 GCA_938022295.1 uncultured Burkholderiaceae bacterium | reverse complement strand
CGACGCCGCCGGCGCCGACACGGTGTGGGAGTTCGGCGCCGGCTCCGGCGTGCTGGCGGCGCAGCTGCTCGACGCGCTCGGCGAGCGCGTGCGCCGCTACGTGATCGTCGACGTGTCCGCCGCGTTGCGCGCACGCCAGCGCGAGCGGCTCGCGCCGTGGGGCGCGCGCGTCGAGTGGGCCGAGGCGCTGCCGCCGCGGCTGCACGGCGTCGTCGTCGGCAACGAGGTGCTCGACGCGATGCCGGTCACGCTGCTGCACTGGGACGGCGCGCGATGGTGGGAGCGCGGCGTCGTCGCCGCCGGCGAGGCGTTCGCGTGGGCCGACCGGCCGACCGCGCTGCGCCCGCCGGTGCAGGCGCCGTTCGTGCCCGGCACCGTGACCGAGCTGCACCGCCAGGCCACCGCGTTCGCCGCCACCATCGCCGAGCGGCTCGACCGCGGCGTGGCGCTGTTCGTCGACTACGGCTTTCCGGCCGCCGAGTACTACCACCCGCAGCGCACCGGCGGCACGCTGATGTGCCACCGCGCGCACCGCGCCGACACCGACCCGCTCGCCGACGTCGGCGACAAGGACATCACGGCGCACGTCGACTTCACGGCGATCGCGCTGGCGGCGCAGGATGCCGGCGCCGACGTCCTCGGCTACACGACGCAGGCGCACTTCCTGCTCAACTGCGGCCTGCTCGAGCGGCTCGAGGCGGCCGGGCTGCGCGAGCGTGCCGACGCGCACAAGCTCGTCGCCGAGCACGAGATGGGCGAACTGTTCAAGGTGCTCGCGTTCGCCCGCGGCGTCGACCTGCGATCGCCCGGCTTCGCCCGCGGCGACCGCACGCACCGGCTGTGATGCCTCACGATGCGCTGGCTCATCGTCTTCCTGCTCGCGTTCCTGATCTTCAACGGTCTGCGCGGCTGGCTCGAGAAGATCGGGCTCGGCCGGCTGCCGGGCGACTTCAGCTTCCGCCTCGGCGGCCGCGAGTGGTACGTGCCGCTGGCGAGCAGCCTGCTGCTGAGCCTGATCGCGCTGGCCATCGGCGCGCTGGTCTGACGTCGCGGGGGGCGGCCGGCCGGATGCCCAGGCTCAGACGTGCATCGTCCACTCGTGGCCGCAGCGCCGGCAGCGCACGCGCAGCTGCTCGCCGGCCCGGTCCTCGGCCGTGACTTCGAGCCGGCCGTAGGCCTCGCACCGCGCGCAGACGGCCTGGTTGGCCGCCGCCTCGGCGTGCATCAGCCGGCCGAGGTAGCGGCGCAGCGCGACGACGCCGACGACGCCGCACACGCCGATCGCCACCAGGTTGCCCAGCCGCGCGTCGCCGCCGCGGCCGAGACTGAGCCCCTCGAAGGCGGCGAACAGGCCGATCGTGCACAGGAACGTCAGCACCAGCCAGCCGTGGCTGCCGAGCAGCTCGCGCTCGTACCACTTGCGGAACCCGTGCTTGCGGATGCCCTCGGCCACGCCCATCGCGACAGCGTAGCGCGCGGCGGCCGCCCGCGGGCCGCGGCGGCGCGATATCCCGTGCCGGCCGGTGCCCGTCGGCGATCAGTAGCCGGCGTCGGCGAGCGCGCGCTCGCGCGCGGCGCGGATCGCCGCGCCGAGCGCGGGGCCGGTGGGTGCGCCGGGGCGGGCCGCAATGGCGGCGGTGTCGACCGCGCGCACGACGTCGAGCGCGCGCGCGAGCCGCTCGCGCGGCGGGTACGGCGCGTCCTCGAAGCCGGTGCGGCCGCGCGCGTCGCACTCGCAGACGAGCAGCAGGTCGGCGAAGCGCGCCGGGCGGCGCAGCGCGTCGCAGCGCTCGAGCAGCCGCAGCACCGCCGCCGCGCCGAGGGCGTCGCTGGCGTGCACGTGGCCGTGCTCGCGCGCGGCGAGCACGGCGAGCGCGTGGCAGTCGTGCGGCACCTTCAGCCGGCGGCCGATCGCCTCGACGTGCGCCACGCTGCGCGCCTCGTGGCCGACGTGGCGCGGCCATTGCTCGGGCGGCGTGCTGCCCTTGCCGAGGTCGTGGCCGAGGCAGGCCCAGCGCACCGGCAGCGGGGCGGCCAGGCGCGCGGCGGCGTCGAGCACCATCATCGCGTGCACGCCGGTGTCGATCTCGGGGTGGTGCTGCGCCGGCTGCGGCACGCCCCACAGGCGGTCGACCTCGGGCAGCAGCACCGCCAGCGCGCCGCACTCGCGCAGCACCTCGAACATCCGGCTCGGCCGCGGCTCCATCAGGCCACGCGCGAGCTCCTGCCACACCCGTTCGGGCACCAGCGCGTCGACCTCGCCGGCGTCGACGAGCCGGCGCATCAGCGCCACCGTCGGCGCGGCGACGGTGAACGCCGGCCAGCGGGCGGCGAAGCGCGCCACGCGCAGGATGCGCACCGGGTCCTCGGCGAACGCGTCCGAGACGTGGCGCAGCACCTTGTGCTCGAGGTCGGCACGGCCGCCGAACGGGTCGATCAGCTCGCCGGTGGCCGGATCGAGCGCCATCGCGTTGATCGTCAGGTCGCGCCGCGCCAGGTCCTGGACCAGCGTGACGTCCGGCGCCGCGTGGAACACGAAGCCGTGGTAGCCGCGTCCCGTCTTGCGCTCCGTGCGAGCGAGCGCATACTCTTCGCCGGTGCGCGGGTGCAGGAAGACGGGGAAGTCGCGCCCCACCGGGCGGAAGCCGGCGGCGCGCATCTGCTCGACCGTCGCGCCGACGACGACCCAGTCGGTGTCGCCGCGCTCGACGCCCAGCAGCCGGTCGCGCACCGCGCCGCCGACGAGGTAGCAGCGCGCGTGGGCCGGCAGCTCGCCGCGGGGCTCGGCCACGGCGCGGGCGGTGCTCAGAGCCTGTGAAGGAATGGCTTGCACCCGCGCCGGGGTGGCCAAGGGCGCTGGGCCAGGCGCGCCGCGCCGCCCGGGCTCGCTGCCCGGGCCAGCGGCGCAAC
>CALIDR010000146.1 GCA_938022295.1 uncultured Burkholderiaceae bacterium | reverse complement strand
GCCGCGCGTCACGTCGACGATCGTCGATTCGATGCCCACCGGGCAGGCGCCGCCGTCGAGCACGGCGAGCGCGGGGCCGAACTCGGCTTCGACGTGCGCTGCCGTCGTCGGGCTCAGGCGCCCGAAGCGGTTCGCGCTCGGCGCCGCGACGCCGGGCACGCCGCGCGCGGCGTCGCGGCGCAGCAGTTCGGCCGCCACCGGGTGCGCCGGGCAGCGCAGGCCGATCGTCGCCTGGCCGCCGGCGGCGGCAGCGGCGATGCCGGCGGCGCGCGGCACGACGAGCGTCAGCGGCCCGGGCCAGAAGGCTTCGATCAGGCGGCGGGCGAGGGGATCGAGCCGCGCCGCGAAGCGAGCGGCGGCCGCGGCGTCGGCGACGTGGACGATCAGCGGGTGGTCGGACGGCCGCCCCTTGGCGGCGAAGATCCGCGCCACCGCGGCGTCGTCGTCGGCGCGCGCGCCGAGCCCGTAGACGGTCTCGGTCGGGAACGCGACGAGCTCGCCGGCCGCGATCCGCCGCGCCGCCTCGTCCACCGCCGCGGGGTCGCGGGCGTCGAGCCGCGGCATCGTCAGAACGGCGGCAGGCCGAGCAGCGCGGCGGCTTCGAGCGCGACGGCGCGCGCCTGCCCGGCCTCGGGCGCGGTCACCGTCAGGTGGCCCATCTTGCGCCCGCGCCGCGGCGACGCCTTGCCGTACAGGTGCAGGTGCACGCCCGGCAGCGCCAGCACGCGCGGCCACGGCGGCGTGCGCTCAGCGCCGGCGGCGTCGAACCACAGGTCGCCGAGCAGGTTGAGCATCACCGCCGGCGAGTGCAGCCGCGGCGCGACGAGCGGCAGGCCGGCGGTGGTGCGCACCTGGAGGTCGAACTGCGACAGGTCGCAGGCGTCGATCGTGTAGTGGCCGGAGTTGTGCGGGCGCGGCGCCATCTCGTTGGCGACCAGCGACCCGTCGTCGAGGACGAAGAACTCGACGCACAGCACGCCGACGTAGGCCATCGACTCGGCCACTGCGCGCGCGGCCTGCAGCGCGCGCTGCTGCGTGGCCTCGTCGATGCCGCGCGCCGGCACCTCGGTGACGGCGAGGATGCCGGCGCGGTGCAGGTTGCGCTGCACCGGGAAGTGGACGACGGTGCCGCCGGCGTCGCGCGCGACGACGACGCTGATCTCGGCGGCGAGCGGCAGCCGCCGCTCGAGCACGCACGGCACGCGGCCGAGCGCGGCCCAGGCCTCGGCGAGCGCGGCCGGCGACTCGACCGCCACCTGCCCCTTGCCGTCGTAGCCGAGCGTGGCCGTCTTCAGGATGCCGGGCAGCAGCGCCGGGTCGGCGGCGGCGAGGTCGGCGTCGGTCTCGATTGCCGCGTGAGGCGCGCAGGGGATGCCGGCGCGGCGGAACTGCGCCTTCTCGGCGGCGCGGTGCTGGCACACCGCGACGGCGTCGGCGTCGGGGGCCACCGGCCGGTGCGCGCCGAGCGTGCGCAGCGCCGGCGCGGGCACGTTCTCGAACTCGGTCGTGATCGCGGCGCAGCGCTGCATCAGCTGCGCCAGGCCCTGCTCGTCGAGGTAGCCGGTGTCGATGTGGTAGTGCGCGATCAGCCCGGCCGGGCTCGTCGGGTCGGCGTCGAGCACGGCGGTGAAGTAGCCCATCGCCTGCGCCGCCTGGACGAACATGCGGCCGAGCTGGCCGCCGCCCATCACGCCGAGCGTGGCCGGCCGGCCGTCGGGGCCGGTGCTGCCGGGCAGGATCGGGCGCTTCACGGCCGCGCCAGCTGCGCCGTCATCGCGCGCGCAGCGTCGCTCTGGCGGGCGCGGAACGCGTCGAGCCTGGCGCGCAGCGCGGCGTCGCCGCTGGCCAGCATCGCCACCGCGAACAGCGCCGCGTTGGCCGCGCCGGCCTCGCCGATCGCGAACGTGGCCACCGGCACGCCGCGGGGCATCTGGACGATCGAATACAGCGAATCGAGCCCCTGCAGGTGGCGGCTGGCCACCGGCACGCCGAGCACCGGCACCGTCGTCTTGGCCGCGAGCATGCCGGGCAGGTGCGCCGCGCCGCCCGCGCCGGCGACGATCGCGCGCAGGCCGCGGCCGGCGGCGGCCTCGGCGTAGGCGAACATCTCGTCGGGCATGCGGTGCGCCGAGACGACGCGCACCTCGTGCGGCACGCCGAACTCGGCGAGCACCGCGGCCGCCGCTTCCATCGTCGTCCAGTCGCTCTTCGAGCCCATCACGACGCCGACCAGCGGCGCGCCGGCGACCGCCTCGCTCACGGGATGCTCCACAATCCGGGGAAACGTCGCATTGTAGGCGGCGCGCCCCACCGCGACGGCGCCGCCGCCGGACCCGGCCATGATCGACATCACCCTGAAGAACTTCGAAGCCGACCTGATCCAGGACTCGATGCGCCAGCCCGTGCTGCTGGACATCTGGGCGCCGTGGTGCGGGCCCTGCCGCACGCTCGGGCCGATCCTCGAGAAGCTCGAGGTGGCCTACGCCGGGCGCTTCAAGCTCGCCAAGCTCAACAGCGACGAGCAGCCCGAGATCGCCGGCCAGCTCAGCCAGGCGTTCGGCGTGCGCTCGATCCCGTTCTGCGTGCTGTTCGACAAGGGCCAGCCGGTGGACGGCTTCGTCGGCGCGCTGCCGGAGGCGCAGGTGCGCGCCTTCCTCGACCGCCACGTGCCCACCGCCGAGGCGATGGAGGCCGAGGCCGAGACCGAGGCCGCCGAGCAGCTCGCCGCCGAGGGCGACGCCGACGCCGCGCTGGCGCGGCTGCAGCAGGCGGTGGCGATCGACCCCGCCAACGACGCCGCGCGCTACGACTACCTCAAGCTGCTGCTCGAGCGCGGTGAGGTCGCCAAGGCCCGCGCGGCGTTCGACCCGGTGGCGGGCAAGACCGCCACCGACGCCCGCCTCGACGCCGTGGGCCGCTGGCTTGCCGCCTGCGAGGCGGCGCCGCGCGCGCGCAGCCCCGAGGCGCTGGCCGCCGCGATCGCCGCGAACCGGCGCGACTTCGCGGCGCGCTTCGAGCTCGCGCAGCTGCACTTCGCCGCCGGCCGCTTCACGCAGGCGATGGACGAGCTGCTCGAGATCATCATGCGCGACAAGGCGTGGAACGACGATGCCGCGCGCAAGACCTACGTCGCGATCCTCGAGCTGATGAGCAAGCCGCTGGCCAAGGCGGGCAGCGCCGAGGCCAAGGGCACGCTCGAGGTCACCGGCAAGGCCGCCCCCGCGCCGGTCGACCCGGTCGTCGACCAGTACCGCCGCAAGCTGAGCATGGCGCTGTTCTGACGCCAGCGTCACAGCCCGGCGAGCGCGTCGTCCAGCAGCGCCGCCAGCCGCGCCTGCTCGGCGCGGTGCACGCCGAGGTCGCGCCGCGCGCGCTCGCGCAGCGTCGCCGCCGCCGGGTCGCCGAGCGCGTCGAGCACCAGCGCCAGCCGGGCGTTGACGACGGCGCGGTCGTCGGTCTCGCACTGGCTCGCGTCGACGCACGCGAGAGCGGCGTCGGCGTGCCGGCGCGCCTCGTCGCCGTGGCCGAGCTGCTGCTCGCACCAGGCCATGTCGGCGAGCATCAGCGGGCGGAAGCACGGCGGGCCCTCGGCCGCGGCGCGGTCGAACCACTGTCGCAGGAGATCGAGTGCCGGTGCCGGCTGTCCTTCGCACACCAGCAGCTGCGCGCGCAGCACCGGCGGCAGGTAGGCCAGCGAGGCGCAGCCGGCGGCGTGCTCGTAGGTGGCCGTCGAGTCGACGCCCATCAGCGCCTCGCGTGCCAGCGCGTGCCGGGCGGCGTCGCCCGCGCCGCCGTCGCCCTCGCCGAAGGCCGCCGTCACGCGCAGCGCCGCCGCCTGCATCGACGCCCGGTTGTGCATCAGCGCGCCGAGCGCGGCCTCGTCGCCGTCGGCCAGCGCGTGCTGGCGCGCGCGGTCGTACCAGGGGCGCGCCTGCTCGGCGCGGCCGGCGAAGTGGTAGGCGTAGGCGGCGACCATGCACGCGCGCGACCGCGCCGCGTGGTGGTCCGGGGCCGCGGTGCGCAGCGCCTCGGCGAGGTGCTGCGCCATCTGCGTCATCTCGTGGCGCACGAAGTCCATGTGCGCGAGCCACGCCGCCGCCAGCGCGTGCAGCGGCGCCAGCTCGGCCGCGCGGCTGAGCGCGTGGGCGCGCTGCACGCGGTCGCGCGCGGTGGGCGCGACGCTGCCGAAGTGGTCGCACAGGCCCTCGGCGAGCGAGAGCCAGGCGCTGACCGCGGGGTGCGGCCGCAGCGCGAAGCGCGCCTGCACGTCGGCGATCGCGCGCCGCGCGTCGTCGAGGCGCCCCTGGCGCGCCAGCACGCCCGCCCGCTCGGCGCGCAGGCATGCGTTGTCGACCGGGTCGCGCGTCTTCGCGATCGCGACGTCCAGGCGCACCAGCAGGCGCGAGACCATCGGCTCAGCCCCCCGGCGCGAGCAGGCGGTCCAGCGCCTCGCGATACTTGGCCGCCGTCGCGGCGATCACCTCCGGCGGCAGCGGCGGCGCGGGAGCCTTCTTGTTCCACGGCCGGCCGTCGATGCGCACCGCCTCGAGCCAGTCGCGCACGAACTGCTTGTCGAAGCTCGGCGGATTGGCGCCGGTCTCGAATGCCGCCGCGTAGCGCTCGACCGGCCAGTAGCGCGACGAGTCGGGCGTCAGGATCTCGTCCATCAGCGTCAGCGTGCCGTGCGCGTCGAGGCCGAACTCGAACTTCGTGTCGGCGATGATGATGCCGCGCTCGCGGGCGTACGCCGCCGCCTCGGTGTACAGCGCGATCGAGACGTCGCGCACGCGCGCGGCGAGCTCGGCACCGACGATGCCGGCGGCCTGCGCGAACGTGATGTTCTCGTCGTGCGCGCCGGCCTCGGCCTTGGTCGCTGGCGTGAAGATCGGCCGCGGCAGCTGCTCGGCGTTGCGCAGCCCCGGTGGCAGCGCGACGCCGCACACCGTGCCCGATTCGCGGTACTCCTTCCAGCCCGAGCCGGCCAGGTGGCCGCGCACCACCGCCTCGACCGGCAGCGGCTTCAGGCGCTTGACGAGCATCGAGCGGCCGCGCACCTGCTCGACCTCGTCGGGCGCGACGACGCCCGTCGGGTCGTCGCCGGTCAGGTGGTTCGGCACGACGTGCGCGAGGCGCTCGAACCAGAACAGCGCCATGCGCGTGAGCAGTTCGCCCTTGCCGGGGATCGGCTCGCCCATCACGACGTCGAACGCGCTCAGGCGGTCGGTGGCGACCATCAGCAGCCGGTCGGTGCCGACCGCGTAGTTGTCGCGCACCTTGCCGCGCGCGACCAGCGGCAGCGAGTGCAGGTGCGATTCGAACAGCGCGCTCGTCATCGGGACGACCTCATCGACCGATTCTACGGACCACGCCCTCGACCAGCTCGCGCAGCGCGGGCTCCTGCCAGAGGTCGAACTGGTCGCGGTACGCGAGCTGCGCCTCCTGCAGCGAGCCGAGCGTGACGTACGCGCTCTCGCGCGGCTTCGGCTTCACGGTCGAGCGCAGCACCTTCGCGAGGTGGCGGCTCGCGCGCAGCGTCTCGGCCAGCAGCGACGTGGCCTCGCCACGCCGCCCGAGGTGCCACAGCGCGAGCACGTGCGCGAGCGCCATCTCGTCGCTGTCGTCGGGGTAGCGCTCGGCGAGCGCGAGCGCGTCGGCGTGCAGGCCGCGGCGCAGCAGCACGGCGGCCAGGCGCGTGCGAAAGCCGTGGTTGTCGTTCGGGTTCAGCACCTCGATGAGGTGGCGCAGCACGTCGAAGCTGCGCTCGGCGGTGGGCGTGTCGTCGGCGACGACGTGCTGCGCGAGCACGCGCAGCGCCGGCCGGTTCGACCACACGCCCCACTCGCAGCGTGCGTGCGGGAAGCGTTCGCGCAGCTGCGCCCACAGTGCGAGGCCCCGGTCGAGCAGACGCCGAGACACGGCGGCCGCCGCGGGGCTCGGGTGCGCCTCGAGCGCGAGCAGCAGCCCGTCGATGACTTCGAAGCTGTCGCCGAGCGACGGCTCGGCCTCGAGCAGCGCCATCCACTGGCCGAAGCCACGCCATGCGTCGCCGTCGTCGGCGTGCAGCGCGACCAGCGTCGGCGCGCCGGCGTCGAACACGGCGTGCCAGCGCTCGAGCGCGCGGTCGAGCGCCTTGGCCGGGCGCAGTTCGCCGAGGTCGTCGGCGCCGGCGTCGCGCAGGTCCAGCCGCAGCTGCGGCGGCGGCAGCGCGGCCAGCCACGCGTCGAGCCGGCCGAGCTGCGGGTCGTGCGCGAGCGTCGCGTGCTCGAAGTAGGCGAAGCCCTGTTCGCCGAGGCGCTGCAGCGCGGCGATCAGGTCGTCGTGGCGGCCGTCGGCGTTCATCCGCTCGAGGCGGCGGACGTGGAACTGCGCCCGCGCGCGCGCCTGCGCCGCCTCGCCGAGGCCCAGCAGCATCGTGACGTCGAGCAGCGCCAGCGCCGGGTCGTCGGGCGCGAGGCGCTGCGCGTTCGTGAACGCGGCGCGCGCCTCGTCGGGCTTGCCGGCGTCGGCGGCCATCAGCGCCAGGCGCTGCCAGCCCTTGGCCTGCACCAGCGGCCCGCCGCGCTCGATCATCGCCTGCGCGAGCGCCTTGCGCTTGCGCGGCTTGCCGAGGTCGGCGTACAGGTCGCCGAGCAGGTCGAGCAGGTCGGCCCAGTCGTCCGGGTAGCGCCCCGGCTGCGCGGCCCACGGCTCGAGCAGCGCGACGGCGTCGGCCAGCCGCTGCTCGTGGCGCAGCATCGCGGCAGCCTCGTCGACCAGCCGCGGCGCGATGCGCGAGGCCGGCAGCTCGCGCCACGCCTTCTTGCCCATCGCGTCGAGCACGGCGGGCATCGTCATCGCCCCGGACAGCCTCGGCAGCGCCGCCATCATCGGCTCGCAGCACTGCTTGAACTTGCGCAGCGAGCCGCACAGGCACGGGTCGTTGCGGCCCGGCAGCGGCAGGCGGCGGGGCTGGAACCGGTGCTGCGGCAGCGGCGTCGCCGCATAGATCATGTGGCCGATCAGGCGCATCAGCCGCGACGCGTCGACCGCGTGGGCCTCGCCGCGCATCGGCGGCGGCAGCACGCCGGGGCCGATCGACGCGCCGTGGCGCGCGATCCAGTCGAGGTAGGCCTGCGGGTCGGCGTCGCGGACGAGCTCGTTCGCGCTCGTGCGGATCAGCGCATCGAGCGACTGCGAGAACTCGTCGTCCGGTGCGCTTCGGCGATCGTCGCTCACCGAGCCCCTCGCCGGCGTCGGGTCGCGGCGCGCGCGGCGGCCCGGTGTTCGCGTGTCACCGCGGACGTCAGACCACCGTCTGCGCGAGCTCGCCCCTGGCGTAGCGCTGCGCCATCTGCTCGAGCGGCAGCGGCTTGATCTTCGGCGCCTGGCCTTCGCAGCCGAACTCGAGATAGCGCTGCTTGCAGATGCGGTAGGCGGCCTCGCGCGCGGGCTTCATCCACTCGCGCATGTCGAACTTGTCGGGGTTCTCGGCGAGGAACTTGCGCACCGCGCCGGTCATCGCCAGCCGGATGTCGGTGTCGATGTTGATCTTGCGCACGCCGTACTTGATCGCCTCCTGGATCTCGCTGACCGGCACGCCGTAGGTCTCCTTCATCTTGCCGCCGTACTGGCGGATCTGCTCGAGCAGATCCTGCGGCACGCTGGAGGAGCCGTGCATCACGAGGTGCGTGTTCGGGATGCGGCGGTGGATCTCCTTGATGCGGTCGATCGCCAGGATGTCGCCGGTGGGCTTGCGGCTGAACTTGTAGGCACCGTGGCTGGTGCCGATCGCGATCGCCAGCGCGTCGAGCTGCGTCTTCTTGACGAAGTCGGCCGCCTGCTCGGGGTCGGTGAGCAGCTGCTCGCGCGTCATCGTGCCCTCGGCGCCGTGGCCGTCCTCCTTGTCGCCCTTCATCGTCTCGAGCGAGCCGAGGCAGCCGAGCTCGCCCTCGACGGTGATGCCGAGCTTGTGCGCCATCTCGACGACCTGCCTCGTCACGTCGACGTTGTAGTCGTAGCTCGCGACCGTCTTGCCGTCGGCTTCGAGCGAACCGTCCATCATCACCGAGCTGAAGCCCAGGTCGATCGCGCCGCGGCACACCGCGGGGCTCTGGCCGTGGTCCTGGTGCATCACCAGCGGCACCTGCGGCCAGGCTTCGGTCGCGGCCTGGATCAGGTGCTTGATGAACGACTCCCCGGCGTACTTGCGCGCACCGGCGCTGGCCTGCAGGATGACCGGCGCGCCGACCTCGGCGGCGGCCGTCATCACCGCCTGCACCTGCTCGAGGTTGTTGACGTTGAAGGCGGGGATGCCGTAGCCGTTTTCGGCGGCGTGGTCGAGCAGCTGGCGCATCGAGACGAGGGGCATGACGGGCTCCTGGCGGTGGCGAAGGCGGATCGCGAGGCCGCCGCGCCCGCGGGGCCGGACGCTGCGGCCAGACTCTGCGACGAAGACGCCACCGATTCTACCGGCGGGGGTCCGACCGACGGCCCCGCGCAGCGCGCGATGCCCCGGCGAGGCGGCGCCTGCCGCGTTCAGCCGCCGAGCATCGCCTTCTTCAGGTCGGCCTGCACCGGCTTGTCGCCGAGCCAGATCCTGATCAGCGCGTCGGCGAAGCCGGCGCCGGCGACCGCGCCGATCGGCTTGCCGTTGTGGCCCACGCGCGTCTCGCCGTCGACGAGGTCGAGCGTGACGACGTCGCCCGTCTTCGCCTCGCCGATCGACTTCATCAGCGCGACGAGCTGATCCGTCTGCGGCTTCAGCGCCGCCATCTCGGCGGGCGAGTGGTTGGCGCTCATGCCGTCGACCAGCGCGCCGACGAGGTCGTCGGCGCCGACGTTGCGCAGCAGCGTCATCTGCACGCGGCGCGGGCTCTGCGCCAGCGTCGCGGCGAGGTCGCCGGCCTTGGCCGGCAGGTACAGCGCGCCGACGTAGACCTTGAAGATCGCGCGCGAGCGGATGCCGGCGCCGTTGAGCACGAGCTCCTTGCCGCCGACGCTGACGCGCTCTTCGAGCTTGACGCCGCCGACCTCGGCCGCGTGCGCCGCGGCGGCCGTCAGCAGTGCCGCGAGCGCGGCCGGGGCGATCGCGCGGCGGAACGTCCATCGTTGCATCGTTCGTCTCCTGTGGGTACCCTGCGGGACGGCCCCGACGATACCGGAACGTCAGCGCGGCGCGCGCCCGCGCGCCTGCTCGATCTCGCGCACCGCCTGCATCGTCTTCAGCACGCGGTCGGGCGTCAGGCTGATGCTGTCGATGCCGAGCTCGACCAGGTACTGCGCGATCTCGAGGTGGTCCGACGGCGCCTGGCCGCAGATGCCGCTGTGACGGCCGTTGCGCTTGGCGCCCTCGACGGCGAGCCTCAGCATCTTCAGCATGCCGGGGTCGCGCTCGTCGAAGCTCTCGGCGACGATCGCGCTGTCGCGGTCGACGCCCAGTGTCAGCTGCGTGAGGTCGTTGCTGCCGATCGAGAAGCCGTCGAACAGTTCGCTGAACTCGTCGATCAGCAGCACGTTGTTCGGGATCTCGCACATCACGTAGACCTCGAGGCCGTTCTTCCCGCGCTCGAGGCCGTGCTTCGCCATCACGTCGAGCACGCGCCGCGCCTCGTCCAGGCGCCGGCAGAACGGCACCATCACCTTCAGGTTGGCGAGCCCCATCACGTCGCGCACGCGGTGCAGCGCGATGCACTCGAGCGCGAAGCCCTCCTCGTACGCCGGGTGGGTGTAGCGCGACGCGCCGCGGAACCCGATCATCGGGTTCTCCTCGTGCGGCTCGAAGTCGCGCCCGCCGAGCAGCGCCGCGTACTCGTTGCTCTTGAAGTCCGACAGCCGCACGATCACCGGCCGCGGCCAGAACGCGGCGGCGATCGTGCCGATGCCCTCGCTCAGCTTCTCGACGAAGTACGCCGCGCCGTCGGCGTACTGCGCCCACAGCGCCTCGACCTGCGCGCGCACCGCCGCGTCCTGGATGCGCTGGGGGTGCAGCACCGCCATCGGGTGCACCTTGATGTACTTGTTGATGATGAATTCCATCCGCGCCAGCCCGACGCCGTCGCACGGCATCAGGCTGACCTGGAACGCGAGCTCCGGGTTGCCGAGGTTGACCATGATCTCGGTGGCGGGCTTCTGCAGCCCCGCGAGATCGCTCGTCTCCTTGTGGAACGGCACCGCGCCGGCGTAGACGCGGCCCACCGCTCCTTCGGCGCACGAGACGGTGACCGTCTCGCCGTCGGCCAGCGCCTCGGTCGCGTGCTCGGCGCCGACGACGGCGGGGATGCCGAGCTCGCGCGCGACGATCGCCGCGTGGCAGGTGCGCCCGCCGCGGTTGGTGACGATCGCCGCGGCCGTCTTCATCACCGGCTCCCAGTCGGGCGTCGTGGTGTCGGCCACCAGCACCTCGCCGGGGCGGAACGTGTTGAGCCGGGCCGCCGACGTGATGCGCCGCGCGGCGCCGGTGGCGATCTTGGCGCCCACCGCGCGGCCCTGCACGCGCACCGGTCCGGTGCCGTCGAGCACGTATTCCTCGAGCACGTTGGCGCGCTTGCGCGACGCCGCCGTCTCGGGGCGCGCCTGCACGATGTAGAGCTTGCCGTCGGGGCCGTCCTTGGCCCACTCGATGTCCATCGGCCGGCCGTAGTGGTCCTCGATCGCGATCGCGGCGCCGGCGAGTTCGAGCACGTCGTCGTCGCTCAGGCAGTAGCGCGCGCGCTCGGCCTTCGGCGTGGGCTGGTTGACGACCGGCTCGCGCGTGCGCCCCGGCGCGTAGACCATGCGCACCTGCTTGTCGCCGAGCGTGCGCCGCACGACGGCGCGGTGGCCGAGGCGGTAGGTGGGCTTGTGGACGTAGAACTCGTCGGGGTCGACGGCACCCTGCACGACGTTCTCGCCCAGCCCCCAGGCGGCGGTGACGAAGACGAAGTCGGGGTGGCCGCTCTCGGTGTCGATCGTGAAGATGACGCCGCTGGAGGCGAGGTCGCTCCTCACCATCTGCATCACCGCGACCGACAGGTAGACCTTGAAGTGGTCGAAGCCCTGGTCGATGCGGTAGCTGATCGCGCGGTCGGTGAACAGCGACGCCTGGCAGCGCTTGACGGCGTCGACGAGCATCTCCTCGCCGCGGATGTTGAGGTACGTGTCGTGCTGGCCGGCGAAGCTCGCGGTGGGCAGGTCCTCGGCGGTGGCGGAGCTGCGCACCGCGACGCTCAGGTCGGGCCCGACCTGCGCCTTCAGCGTGCGCCAGGCCTCGCGCAACTGCTGCTCGACGGCCCGGGGCATCGGCGCCGCGTAGACGATCTCGCGCGCCCGGGCGCCGGCGCGCGCCAGCGCGTCGGTGTCGCGCTTGTCGAGGCGGTCGAGCAGTTCATGCAGCTCGCCCCAGGCGCCGGCGGCGTCGAGCGCGTCGCGGTACGCCTGCGCCGTGACGGCGAAGCCGTCGGGGATGCGCACGCCCAGCGGCGCGAGCTCGCGGAACATCTCGCCGAGCGAGGCGTTCTTGCCGCCCACCAGCGGCAGGTCGGCCAGCGACAGGTCGCGGAACCAGCGGATGTAGGCAGGCGGGGTCGTCATCGGTGCGGTCCTCGCGCGGGGCTTGCCCGGATGGATGGGCGGTCGGCGGATCGTGCAGGGGCGGGCGCGCGCGCTGCTTGATCGCGGTCAAACGGGTTGCGTGCGGGCGCTGCCCGCCGCCTGCCGGCGCCGACGACGTTCGGATGCCCCCGCCGCGTCGCCGACATGACGGTTCGGTGAAGGCGCGGCGCCGCGCGCAGGAAACCCCGGCCCTGTCGCGGCCTTGATCGAGCGCAAGACACGCCCGGACCGGTGGCCGCAGAGTCGGCGGCGCAACGGCCGTCGGCCGGGGAGCGACAGCGATGGACCACGTCGAACGGTTGTTGAAGGGGGCGGTCGAGGAGCTCGAGCGCCTGCTGAACGCGCGCAACGTCCTCGGCGACCCGATCGAGCGCGACGGCGCGACGATCATCCCGATGGTCAGCTACGGCTTCGGCTTCGGCGCCGGCGGCGGCAACGACGCCAAGGGCGCCTCGGCTGGCACCGGGGCCGGCGGCGGCATCAAGCCGCTCGGCGCGATCATCGTCGACGCCAAGGGTGCGCGCGTCGAAGGCGTGCAGGGCGCCGCGTCGACCCTGGCCGACGTGCTCGGCAGGGCCGCCACCGCCGCCGTCGAGCGCATGGGAAACCAGGGCAAGGGCGGCGGCGACAAGGGCGGCACGGCCGGCAACGGCTGACCGCGCGTCGGTGGGCGCGATAGGGTGGGCGGCCGCGGCGCTCGCCGCGGTCGCCGGCGCGTTCCTCGTCGCGCTGCTGGCGCTGGCCGTGCTGCCACTGCGCCTGCGGCTGGCCGGCTCGACGAGTCCCGCGCCGCGGCTGCGCGTCGAACTCGGCCTGTTCGGCGGCCTCGTGCCGCGGCTGACGGCCTACGACAGTGCGCGAGGGGTGGCGAAGGCCAAAGCCCGCCGCGGCGGGGCAGCAGAGACAACGCCCGCAGCCGCGCGCGAGCGGAAGCGAAGGCGCGGCGTCCCGCCGTGGCTGCGCGGCCGCTGGCCGGCGCTGCTGCGCGGCGTCCCGCGCCTGCTGGCCGATCTGCTGGCGTGCCTGCGCATCGAGCACCTGCACGTGGACGGCGAGTTCGGCCTCGACGACCCGGCCGACACCGGCCGCGTCTGGGGCATGCTCGCGCCGCTGCTGTACGCCGTGCCGCCGCTGGCCGGTGTCGCGACGGTGCGCCCGCGCTTCGACGGCGCGACGCTCTCCGGCGACGCCGAGGCCACGCTGCGCCTCGTGCCCGCCGCGCTGCTGCCGCCGGCGCTGCGCTTCGCGTGGACCGTGGCGCGCGGGGGGCGGCGATGACGCTGCGCCTCGAGCCCGCGATCGACGTCGGCGGCTGGCGCGCCGCGGCGCTGTGCGAACAGGCGATCGCCGTGGCGTGCGCGGGCGGCGCCATGGTCGCGACGGCGCACAAGCGCCCGGTCGCGATCCTGCTGGCCCGCGAAGGGGTCGTGACCGCGTTCGCCCCCGACGGCCTTGCGCTCGACGTCGCCGATCTCGAGCGGCGATGTCCGGGGGCGGTCGAGGCGGTCACCGGCCCGCCGCGCGGGCGTACGTAGGCCGCACACCGAGCGACAGCTCCGGCAAGCGAGACCCGACACGCGCAGCGGCTCTCCCCGCACGACGCCGCTCGCCCGCTGGGCGCATCCCTCGGTGGCAGCTCATCCGCACGCGCCTTCGGTCGGGACCGCCGACTGGCGTCTTTGCCCCCCAGCGCCGCGCACGGTGGAGGCACAGGTCGCCGACGAGGCAGGTGATCGAACCGGGCTCAGCCGAGATCCGGCAGTTGGGCGCGCCCGTGCGGGCCGTCATCGGGCGCGCTGGCAAGGCCGAGCCCGCACGCGCACCATCCCTGCGGACGGTGCGCGCCTGGCGAGCGGGCGGGCGACCCCGCCCGCCGCGGCCCGCAGGGCTCGCAACGCCGCCAGCGTGACCGAGGGCGGCTCGATCGGGTGCGCAGCGTCGTCACCCGAGAGGTGACCGCCCGCTTGGGCGAAAACACCAAGCACGAGAGCAGGTTACATGCGGAAGCGAGCGGCGGACTGCCGGATCTAGGGTGAAGGCATGGCTTGCACCCGCGGGGGTGGCCAAGGGCGCTGGGGTAGGCGCGCTGCGCCGCCCGGGCTCGCTGCCCGGGCCAGCAGCGCACCGCCGCCCAGCGCCTTTGGGTACCCCGGCCCGACGGGTGAGGGCCCCCGACGGGCCCGCCCGTCGTGGCAAGGCCTTGCCGGGGCCCCACCCCGGTTGAGCCTTGCGCCTCGATCGGGCCCGTCGGGAGCCGTCACGCGGGTGCAATCCACTTCGCCACAGGCTCTCGGCCGGCGCACGCGCAGGCCCCAACGGCATCGCGGCGATGCGCAGAAGACAAAGGAAGCGTTCGAGGTCGGCATCGGCTTCGCCGTGGCCGGCGCGGGCGTGCCCCGCGAGGCCGATCCGACGCATCCGATCGCATGCGCCGAACCGTCGCCGGGGCAGACATCGAACGCGTACGGATCGGTGAGCAGCGTCAGCGATCAGCGCAGGAACACGCGCAAGGCGTTCGCCCACTGGATCGGGCTGAGCACGCCCGTGTAGACCGGCGTGACTTCCTTGTCGACGTTCAACAGCCGGTACACGCCGATCTGGGCCGACCGGGTCGAATAGTCGACCAGGAAGACGCAGTCGTCCGGGATCTCGACGAACTGTCCCAACAGCGCCAGATTCTGCGACCCCGGGGGAACGACCCGGGGTCGGTCGGCGATCTTTCTCGGACTGAATTGGCTGGTGGCGTAGGGAAGTGCCGTTGGAATGGCCGTCGTGACCTTCTTGATCCCGTCCAGATCCGCCATGAACCCCAGGTGGTAGACCAGTTCCGTCAGCAGCTCCTCGCCGGTCGATTCGGTCATCGTCTTCTTGACGTAATTGCCCCGGGTGTTCCCGTACAGGCCGTATCCGAACATCACGGTCGTGTCCGCGGGCTGATTCCTGAAGTGTGGCTGAAACGGCACGTGTAAACCCAACCCCCAGTTGGACGCGATGCAGGACAGGATGTGCTGCTGCCCCTGCACCTTGACCCTCGAGTATTTCCTGATCCTCTCGGCGAACAGCGGCCCCTTCGTCGTGACGGTGAAAACGGCCCATTGGGTCCGGTCGACGTGGCCGCTGAAGGTCTCGGGGTTTCCCAAGTCGGGCACCTTTCTGGCCATCTTTTCCCACAGCGTCCAGGCGCCGTCGATCTTGTCGGTGACCAAGGCCGGGGCCTTGTTCATGCCTCCCGTGCGCGAATCGGCCACTTTCGATCCGATGGTGATGAATACGAGATCGGTGCCGGCCACGGCGATTTCTTCGCGGCGGTCGTTCTCGAGGACGTGAAGTCGCCGAACCGACTTCTTCGTTTTCGATGGCCGGAAGTCCACGTCGATGACCTTCACCCCGGTCCGGACGTCGACGCCCTGTTTCGACAGCCACTTCTCGATCGGCAGGACGATCGACTCATAGTTGTTGTACGGGGTGTTCCAGCCTCCCTCGAGCGTCGTGATGTGCGGTGCTTCGTGGAAGAAGCGTCGCAGGTATCGCCGGAACTCCATGAGGCTGTGCCACGGTTCGAAGCCGAACATCGAGGCGAACAGGTACCAGAAATTGGTCTTGAAGAACGAGGGCCGGAAGTATTCATCGATCCTCCTGCCGTCGATGACCTCCTCGGACATCGAAATGAGGGCGATCATCGAAATACGATCGACGTAGCCCAGACCCAGTTTGGTGTGATCGATCCGCGCCCCCTCCTTTCCGACCAGCCGGGTGACGGTGTTCAGCCGATGGGTCTCGTTGAAGGCGAATATCTCGTCCTTGACGCTTCGCCATGGCCGCTGATGCCCGAGGTATTCGCGCCCGCGCTTCTCCATTTCTTCCTGATCCGCAAGGCACGGGATTGCCGAGAGCATGTCGAAGTAGCATTCGTAGGCCTTCTCGTTGATCAGTCTGGCCCCCCGCATCGAGTAGTTCTTGTGGCGATTCCACTTGGCGTCGAGCGCTCCGCCGAGAACGTCGCGTTCTTCGAAGAGATGGATGTTCTCGCCTTTGATGCCAGCGTCCCGGATGGCGAAGACGGCGGCCGACAGGCCGGCAATCCCGCCGCCGACGATGTAGATCTGCCTTTGATCGGTCATCATGCGATCTTTTCCCCGCTCAAGAAGGGCGAATTAGAAGCGCGAACCTCATAAGCGAGGTCGGTGGTTTCTTCCAGAGCACTTGGCGCGCGCGGGGCTGGGTTGCTCAGTACTTGAGCCGCGCGTAGTACGTCTCCTCGGCGGCCCGCCGCGCCTGGCCGAGGGTGTGGATGCCTTTCTCGGCCAGCAGCGGGATCAGCTTCAGGAAGATCTCGGCGGTGACCATCGCGTCGCCGAGTGCGGTGTGGCGGCCGATCACGGTGACGTCGAAGCGCTCGGCGATCGCCTCGAGCTTGTGCGATTCCTGGTTCGGGTGCACGACGGCCGACAGCAGCAGCGTGTCGAGCACCGGCTGGTCGAAGCGGCAGCCGGTGACGGCCTCCTTGAGCTGCAGGAAGCGCATGTCGAACGCGGCGTTGTGGGCCACGAGCACCGTGTCCTGCGCGTAGGCGTGGAACGCGGGCAGCACGGTCTCGATCGTCGGCTGGCCGGCGACCATCTCGGGCGTGATGCCGTGGATCGGGATGCCCGCCGGCGGAATCGGCCGCCTCGGGTCGACGAGCTGGTCGAACGACTCGCCCTTGAGCAGCTTGCCGTTGACCACGCGCGTGGCGCCGATCTGGATGATCTCGTCGCCGGCCGACGGCTCGAGGCCGGTCGTCTCGGTGTCGAACACGGTGTAGGCGAGCTCGGTGAGCTTGCGGTCGTCGAGCGCGCGGCTGGACTCGGTGACCGCGAAGAGGTCGAAGTCGTAGTACTCGGGGCGGCTCTCGCTGCGCACGAAGGCCGAGGCCTGCAGCTCGCCGCCCTCGCGCGCCAGCGGCAGCAGGAAGCGGAAGAACGCCTGGTGGCGCACCCGCTCGCGCTCGAACCAGAACTCGCCGCCGTGGCGCTGCACGACGTCGCGCACCGCCAGCGGGCTCGTCTCGGCGCCGAGGCGCATCGGGTCGGTCTCCCACGTCATCACGGTTTCGGTGCTCATCGCTTGGCCGGTCCAGATCAGGTCCAGGTGCGCGCGCCCGGGCCCGGCGCTCTGCAGCCGCAGCTGCACGAGCTTGATCTCGTACTCGTCGCGCAGCCGCCCCGCGAGGTACGCCAGCGCCTGCAGCAGCGAGAAGCTGTCGACCTCGAGCCAGAGCGAGGCGTCGACCTCGGCCGCCCCGGCGCGCAGCCCCCCCAGCGCCTCGATGCGCCGCTGCGCGGCACCGACCAGGTCGGCACCGAGCATCTCCTCGAGCGGCCAGCGCGTGGCCAACCCCTGCGTCGACTGCTCGGCCACCTGCTGGATGCGGCGCGTCATCACCTGCGCCTCGTCGCGGATCACGGCGAGGAAGCGCTCGCGGGTGGCGGCGTCGACGTCGGCGTAGTCGAGCATCTCGACGGCGGCCTGCAGGTTCGCCAGCGACGCCCGGCTGCCCTCGGTCAGCCCGTGCAGCAGGCGGTCGCGCGCCGAGGCCTCCTCGTAGTCGCGGGTGATGTTGTCGAGCATCAGCACGAAGCCGGCCAGCGGGTGGGCGTCGGCGTCGCCGTCGCCCACCGCGCGCACCGGCGCCATCTGCACGCGCAGCAGCTGGCCGGCGCGCGTCGTCGTCACGAACTGCGCCGAGGGGTTGGCCGCCCCGCGCGCCAGGCGCTGCTGCACGCTCTCGAGCGCGTGGGCGACGAGCTTGCGGTCGAACACGGTGTAGATCGAGCGCCCGAGGCCGATCAGCTCGGCACCGGCGGCCACGCTCGGCGCCGTCGACAGGGCGCGGAACTGCACCCGCGCGCGGTTGTTGTAGAGCAGGATGCGCCCGTCGAGGTTGCACACGACGACGCTTTGCGTGAGCTCGCTCATCAGCGCGGCGAGGCGGTTGCGCTCCTGCTCGACGCTGCGGCTGGCCAGCGCCACCTGCGCCGCGACGTCGCTCCTGAGCTGCTCGCGCTGGCGCACCAGCTCGTTGATCACGCCCGCCAGCCCCTTCACGTCGGCGCTGCCGTCGCTCGTCAGCTCGCGCTGGACGTCGGTCGTGGCGAGCACCTGCGCCTGCTCGAGCAGGCGCGCCGGCGCGGCGATCCAGCGCCGGTACGCCACCTGCGCCAGCGCGACGACGGCGCCGACGAAGGCGAGGAACGTCATCACCGCCAGCGGCGCGGCCGGCGCCAGCGCGCCGGTGACCGCCTCGCGCGCCGGCGGCTCGAGCGTCGAGCCGATCAGCGCCGCGGTCAGCGCGATCCAGCCGCCCAGCAGCAGCGCGCCGCCCGCGGCCGCCACCGCCAGCACGCGCAGCAGCCGGGTGTCGCGCCTCACGCGCGGGGCTCCAGCAATTCGCGCACCTTCTGCACCAGCTCCTTGGTCGAGAACGGCTTCGTCATGTAGGCGTCGGCGCCCATCGCCATGCCCTTGGCGATGTCGGTGTCGCGGCCCTTGGCGGTGAGCATCAGCACCAGCGTGTCGCGGATCGCGTCGTCGGCGCGCAGCTCCTGGCAGACCTCGAAGCCGGTCTTCTTCGGCATCATCACGTCCAGCAGCACCAGCCGCGGGCGCTCGCGGCGCAGCGCGTCGAGCGCCTCCTGGCCGTCGCGCGCGACGTGCACCTCGTAGCCCTCGCGCTTCATCAGGAACTCGAGCGAGATCAGGATGTTCGGCTCGTCGTCGGCGATCAGGACCTTGATGCTCATCGGGGGGCGTCTCCTGCGGCGGGCGGCGCTTCTGGCGCGGTCTCGCGCGGCGCCGTCCCGGGTGTCGTCCACGGTAGGGTAAAGGCGAAGCACGCGCCTTGACCAGTGTCAGGCCGCAGCTCCATGCGGCCGCCGAAGTGCTCGACGATCTGGCGGCTGATCGGCAGCCCGAGGCCCGTGCCCTGCGGGCGGTGGGCGGCGTCGCCGCCCTGGCGGAACTTCTCGAAGATCAGCGCGCGCTGGTCGGCCGGCACGCCGGGGCCGTTGTCCTGCACCTCCACCGTCAGGCCGTCGGCGCCGGCGCGCAGCCTGAGGTCGATGCGCCCGCCCTCGCGGGGCACGAACTTGGCGGCGTTGGACAGCAGGTTGAGCAGCACCTGCGTCAGGCGGTCGGCGTCGGCGCGGATCGTCGGCACCGACGGCGGCAGGTCCAGGTGCAGCGTCGCGCCGCGCTCGCGCACCAGCTCGCCCACCGTCTGCGCGGCCTGCGTGCACAGCGCCCGCAGGTCGACGTCGGTGTTGTGCCACTCGGCGTGGCCCGACTCGATCTTGGCCATGTCGAGCACCTGGTTGACGAGCCGGCTCAGGCGCTCGGTCTCGTGGACGACGATGCCGAGGAACTGCTGGCGCTGCGCGGCGTCCATCTGTGGGTCGTCGAGCATCAGCTCGGCGAGCGCGCGGATCGACGTCAGCGGCGTGCGCAGTTCGTGCGTCACCGACGACATGAAGTCGTCCTTCAGCCGGTCCAGGCTCTTGAGCTGCTCGTTGGCGTGGCGCAGCTCGGCGGTGACCTGCTCGAGCTCGCGCGAGTAGGCGCGCAGCTGCGACGCCTCGTCGAGGATGCGCATCACGTCGTCGAGGTCGAGCGCCTCCTCCTCGACGACGGAGGCCACCATCACCCGCGCCGAGGCGCTGCCGATCGCGCCGGCGAGTTCGGTCTCCACGAAGTGCACCAGCCGCGCGTCGGCCGGGATCTGCGCCACGCCGGTGGCGCCGACGCGGCGCGCGTAGTCCTCGAACAGGCGCTGCGCGCGTGCGGCGCCGAGGAAGCGGCCGGCGAGCGCGAGCAGGTCCGCCACCTGCGCGCGGCCGCGCCAGAACACCGGGCGCGCGTGCGCGGCGCCGCGCTCGAACACGTCGACGAACAGCAGCGCCTGGCTCGTCTCGCTGGCCGAGGGCTGGCGCCACAGCGACACCGTCACGTACAGGCCGACGTTGGCGAGCAGGCTCCAGAAGAGGGAGTGCGTCAGGTTGTCCAGCCCCGCGAGGCCGAGCAGCGCCTCGGGGCGCAGCAGCTCGACGCCGAACAGCCCGTGCTCGAGGAAGCCGGCCGGGAACCAGCCCGACTTGGCGATCGAGGGCAGCATCAGCGTGTACGCCCACAGCGCGAAGCCGGCCGCCAGCCCGGCGAAGGCGCCGCTGCGGGTGCCGCCCTTCCAGTACATGCCGCCGAGCACCGCCGGCGCGAACTGCGCCACCGCGGCGAAGCTGATGAGGCCGATCGACACCAGCGCGTACGCCTCGCCGGCGAGGTGGAAGTACACGTAGCCGAGCAGCAGGATGCCCAGGATCGCCGAGCGGCGCACGAACAGCAGCACGCGGTCGAGGTCGTGGCGGGCGGCGAACCCGGGGTTGCGCAGCAGCAGCGGCATCACGAGGTCGTTGCACACCATCGTCGACACCGCGATCGCCTCGACGATCACCATCCCGGTGGCCGCCGACAGCCCCCCGATGAACACGCCGAGCGCGAGCAGCGCGTGCCCTTCGGCCAGCGGCAGCGACAGCACGAACGTGTCGGCGCTGGCGGCGCTGCCGTCGCCGAAGTACAGCAGTCCGCCGAGCGCGATCGGCAGCACGAAGACGTTGATCGCGAGCAGGTACGCCGGGAACGCCCACACGGCGCGCTTCAGGTGCCGCTCGTCGACGTTCTCGACGACCATGACCTGGAACTGCCGCGGCAGGAAGACGACCGACAGCATCGCCAGCAGCGTCAGCGCGAACCACTGTTCGTAGGCGAAGCCCTTGCCCTGGTCGAGGCTGAGCAGCCGCTCGAGCTCGGGCACCGCGAGCGCACGCGCGAACAGGTCCCCCGGGCCGGCGAACAGGCCCCAGGTGACGAAGATGCCCACGGCGAGGAACGCGACCAGCTTGACGACCGACTCGAACGCGATCGCCGCCACCATCCCCTCGTGGCGCTCGGTGGTGTCCAGGTGGCGGGTGCCGAACACCATCGTGAAGCCGGCCAGCGCCAGCGCGGTGTAGAACGTGCCGTCGCGCCACCAGTCGTCGCGCCCGGGCAGCGGCGCGCCCACCGGCGTGGTCAGCAGCGCGAAGCCGCTGGCGATCGCCTTCAGCTGCAGGGCGATGTAGGGCACGATGCCCACCACCGTGATCAGCGTCACCAGCCCCGCCAGCGCCCGGCTCTTGCCGTAGCGGCTGGCCACCAGGTCGGCGATCGACGTGATGCGGTACGTGCGCGCGATGCGGATCATCTTGCGCACCACCATCCAAGCCAGCACCATCGCCAGCGTCGGGCCGAGGTAGATCGGCAGGAACCACACGCCGGCGGTGGCGGCACGGCCGACGCTGCCGAAGTACGTCCAGGCGGTGCAGTACACCGCCATCGACAGCGCGTAGACCCACGCGTTGCCGATCACCGAGCGGCCGTCGGCGGCGCGCCGGTCGGCCCACCAGGCGACGGCGAACAGCAGCAGCAGGTAGGCGAACGAGGTGCCGAGGACGAGCGGGGCGGCGAGCACCGCTCAGGACTCCGCATCGTCGTCGCCGCGCTCGACGACCCAGGCCAGAGCGGCGATCAGCGCCGCCCACACCGCGAACAGCGCGGCCGGGAACAACGGCAGCCCGAGCAGGGTCGCATCGCGGTCCCAGATCGCGAGCAGCGGGAAGTTCAGCAGCGCCCAGCCGCCGACGAACAGGGCGACCAGCCGCTGCGCGGTCAGACCTCGGAACAAGGGCGTCTCCGCGGGCGCGGCTCGGCGCCGCGTTCTCGTCGTGAAATGCCACCGATTCTGGCGCGGGCACTGACCGGGGCCTGACGCCCGGGCAGCTTTGCGGCACCCTTTGGCAACCAAGGTGCGGCGGGCGTTAGCACTCTGCAACCGCGAGTGCTAATATGGGTGGAACCAAAGACCCCGAGGCGCGGTCTACTAATTTATGAACATGACTGCATCTGCCAATGCTCTGGTCGTCCGCGATCCGTGGGCCGTCGTGCCGTCGCTCGGCAATCTCGACGCCTACATCGCCGCCGTCAACCGCATCCCACTGCTGACCGCGCAGGAGGAGGTCGACTGCGCGAAGCGGCTGCGCGAGCACGGCGACCTCGAGGCCGCCGGGCGGCTCGTGCTGTCGCACCTGAGGCTCGTCGTCTCGGTGTCGCGCCAGTACCTCGGCTACGGCCTGCCGCAAGGCGACCTGATCCAGGAAGGCAACATCGGGCTGATGAAGGCCGTCAAGCGCTTCGACCCGGCGCAGGGCGTGCGCCTGGTCAGCTACGCGCTGCACTGGATCCGCGCCGAGATCCACGAATACATCCTGCGCAACTGGCGCATGGTCAAGGTGGCGACGACGAAGGCGCAGCGCAAGCTGTTCTTCAACCTGCGCTCGCTGAAGCAGTCGCTCAAGGGCGACGCGGCCGACGCCGACACCCACCGCGCGACGCTGACCGCCGCCGAGATCGACACCGTCGCGCGCGAGCTCAACGTCAAGCGCGAGGAAGTGCTGGAGATGGAGACGCGCCTGGCCGGCGGCGACGTCGCGCTCGAGCCGCAGGCCGACGACGGCGAGGAAGCCTACGCCCCGATCGCGTACCTGGCCGACGACAGCCGCGAGCCCACGCGCGTGCTCGAGGCGCGGCACCGCGACCGCCTCGCCGGCGACGGGCTGCAGCAGGCGCTCGAAGTGCTCGACCCACGCAGCCGGCGCATCGTCGAGCAGCGCTGGCTCGAGGTCAACGACGACGGCTCGGGCGGCATGACGCTGCACGAGCTCGCCGCCGAGTACGGCGTCAGCGCCGAGCGCATCCGCCAGATCGAAGTCGCGGCGATGAAGAAGATGCGCAAGGCGCTCGCTGCGGCCTGATCGCGGCGGCCGGCCGCGCGGCTGGCCCCGTTCGACCCCCTGAAGCCGTTGTCACCTGCGGGCGACAACGGCTTTTCGTTGCGTTGCGGGCACTGGATCGGGCAGGCCGGGGGCTTCGCGGCGCGGGATGGTCGCGGTCCGGTCGCGGCCCCCGCCGGCGCCGATCGGCGCATGCAGCAGGTTCGGCCGCCCGCCGCCGACCGATGCCGCCGGCGATCAGGGAAAACGCGATGTCGGCCTGACTTGCGTCAAGCCGGGCGCCGCCGTTAACATCTACCGACCGGTTGGTCGAGTTTGCCCGGGTGCCACTTGCGCTCGGGGTTTCGGTCGATCGTCCGTCCACTTCCCGCGCCACCGATGTCGCACCGCACCCCGCAGCAGATCGCCGACCACGTCCGCGAAGCGATGTACGCCAACGACCGCGCGTCCAAGGCGCTCGGGATGCAGGTGCTCGAGGTCACGCCCGGCCGCGCCGTGCTGACGATGACGGTGCGCGACGACATGGTCAACGGCCACGACATCTGCCACGGCGGCCTGATCGCGACGCTGGCCGACTCGGCATTCGCGTTCGCGTGCAATTCGTACAACGAGCTGACGGTGGCGTCGGGGTTCTCGATCGACCTCGTCGCGCCGGCGCGCCTGGGCGACGTGCTGACCGCGACCTGCGTCGAGATCTCCAAGGCCGGGCGCACCGGCGTCTACGACACCGAAGTGCGCAACCAGCGCGGCGAGCGCGTCGCCGTGTTCCGCGGCCGCTCGTACACCGCCAAGGGCCGC
>CALIDR010000145.1 GCA_938022295.1 uncultured Burkholderiaceae bacterium | reverse complement strand
AGGCGTGACTTCGTCGCCGTGCGGCAGGCCACACTCGCGCTGCGGCGCGGCGAGACGCTGGGCATCGTCGGCGAGTCGGGGTCGGGCAAGACGACGCTCGGCATGGCGCTGCTCGCGCTGCAGCCGATCGCCGCCGGCGAGGTCCGCCTCGGCGGCCAGCGCATCGACGACGCGCCGCGCGAGGCGCTGCGCCGGATGCGGCGCCGGATGCAGGTCGTGTTCCAGGACCCGTTCGCGAGCCTGAGCCCGCGCATGACGGTGGGCCAGATCGTCGGCGAAGGCCTCGCGCTGCACCGCCCCGAGCTGAGCGCCGCCGAACGCGAGCGCGCCGTGCTCGCGATGCTCGACGAGGTGGGCCTGTCGGAGCGCCACGGCGTGGCGCTGGTGCTGCAGCGCTACCCGCACGAGTTCAGCGGCGGCCAGCGGCAGCGCATCGCGATCGCGCGCGCGGTGGTGCTGCAGCCCGAGGTGCTCGTCCTCGACGAGCCGACGTCGGCGCTCGACGTCTCGGTGCAGCAGCAGGTGCTGCGCCTGCTCGCCGACCTGCAGCAGCGCTACGGCATGAGCTACGTCTTCATCAGCCACGACCTGGCGGTGGTGCGCGCGATGTCGCACCGCGTGCTGGTGATGAAGGACGGGCGCATCGTCGAGGAGGGCGAGGCGCAGGCGCTGTTCGCCGCGCCGCGCGAGGCGTACACGCGCGAGCTGCTGGCCGCGGCGCACCTGGCGTGAGACGCGCGGCGTGCTGACGATCGCCGACGTGCGCGCCGCCGCCGCGCGGCTGCGAGGCGTCGCGCACCGCACGCCGGTGCTGACCTCGCGCACGCTCGATGCGATGGTCGGCGCGCGGGTGTTCCTGAAGGCCGAGCACCTGCAGCGCATGGGCGCGTTCAAGTTCCGCGGCGCGTACAACGCGGTGGCGTCGCTCGCGGCGGACGAACGCGCGCGCGGCGTCGTCGCGTATTCGTCGGGCAACCACGCGCAGGCGGTCGCGCTCGCCGCGCGGCTCGTCGGCTGCCGTGCCACCGTCGTGATGCCGCACGACGCGCCGCCGGCCAAGCTTGCCGCGACGCGCGGCTACGGCGCCGAGGTCGTGCTCTACGACCGCTACCGCGGGGACCGGGCCGCGATCGCCGCCGCCATCGTCGAGCGCACCGGCGCGGCGCTGATCCCGCCGTACGACAGCGAGGCGGTGATGGCCGGCGCCGGCACGACGGCGCTCGAGCTGCTCGAGCAGACGGTGGCCGACGGCCCGCTCGACGCGCTGCTCGTGTGCACCGGCGGCGGCGGGCTGCTCGCCGGCTGCGCGGTGGCGGCGAAGGCGCTCGCGCCGGCGGTCGAGGTCTTCGGCGTCGAGCCCGAGGCCGGCGACGACGTGCGCCGCTCGCTGCACGAAGGGCGCATCGTCGCGATCGACGTGCCGCGCACGATCTGCGACGGCCAGCAGACGACGAGCGTCGGCGCGCGCCCGTTCGAGGTGATCCGCCGCCACGTGACCGACGTGCTGACGGTGCCCGATCCCGCCGTCGTCGAGGCGATGCGCTTCGCGTTCGTACGCATGAAGCAGGTGCTCGAGCCGTCGGGGGCGAGTGCGCTCGCCGCGCTGATGACGCACGCACCGCGCTGGCGCGGCCGGCGCGTGGGCGTCACGCTGTCGGGCGGCAACGTCGACGCTGCCCGTTTCGCCACGCTGCTGACGGGCGGCGAGCCCGCCTGAGCCTGGATCCAGCAGTCGGCCGCTCGATTCCGCGTGCAAGCGCCTCTCGTGCCTCACGTTTCTGCCCGCGCGGACGGTCACCTGACGGGTGACGACGCTGCGCACCCGATCGAGCCGCCCTCGGACACGCTGGCGGCGTTGCGGGCCCTGCGGGCCGCGGCGGGCGGGGTCGCCCGCCCGCTCGCCAGGCGAGAACCGTCCACCGGACGGTTCTCGTCCGGGCTCGCCCTCGCGATGGCTCTTGCCATCGCTGCGGTTCGGCCCCGCAGCCCGCGCCCAAGTGCCGGATCCAGGCGGAGTGGCGCATCGGCCGGCGGTCAGCTGCCGCGCAGGCTCGGCGCGCGCGGCAGCCCGGCGAGTTCCGACGGCAGGTCGAAGGCGAAGAAGGGGATGTCCAGGCGCAGGCGCCGCAGTTGCGCCTGCAGTTCCTCGACGAAGATCCCCCGGCCTGCCGTGATCGACCGCAGGACGATCCGGTTCATGTCGTCCGCGGTCGCCGTGGGCTGCAGTTCGGCGACGAGGTCGAGGGCGCGGCGGACGTCGATCGTGCGGGTGGCGCCGCACGAAGGCGAGCCGTCGACCCCGACGACGCCGACGACATCGAACCCGCTGGATTCGTCGTCGAGCATCTGCGCGGCAACGTCCCTGGCAAGGCGGCGGCAGACCCGACGCGTGTACCACACGAGTACCGGCAGCGCCGCAGGTCGCACACGGCCGAGCGGCGTCGCCTTCGAGCCGAAGAAGCGCAGCAGGCGTCGCTTGAGCACGCCGCCCCAGGCGTGCTGCTCGGGACACGGCATCTGCACCATGCCGTATCCACGTTCGAGACACAGGCGCACGATCGGCAGCGAGGCGCCGCGCTCGCAGGCGCCGCCGAGGTAGCGCGTGTTCTCGTTGAGCAGGCAGTGCGACAGGAACACGACTTCGCGGCCGCGCCGGTCGGCGAGCTGGCTTGCCCAGTGGGTGGTGCCGTTCATCGCCGCC
This sequence comes from uncultured Burkholderiaceae bacterium, assembly GCA_938022295.1. Classification (GTDB taxonomy): domain Bacteria; phylum Pseudomonadota; class Gammaproteobacteria; order Burkholderiales; family Burkholderiaceae_C; genus Calidifontimicrobium. The sequence goes on along the minus strand of CALIDR010000145.1, from coordinate 7,649 downwards.
GCGGCGAGGCGGTCATCGGGCATCGCCGGCGCCATCAGGCCATGTAGCGGCTGGCAGCGTCGCCAGGTCGGGCACGAAGCGCCCTCACCGAGGCGGCGCCGCCCACGCGAACAGCGCGACGCACGAGCGCGCCTCGACGTGGTGGGCTTGGCCGCCGTTGCCGGTCACGGGCTCGGCGTGCGCGGGGTCGACGATGTCGTGCGGCGAGGGGCGCGCGGTGTCGAGGATGCGCCGCCACCCGCTGGTGGCCCACGCCGGCAGTGGCGGCAGCGCGAAGTCCAGCGGCCGGTACCAGGCGTTGAGCGCGAAGTGCATCAGCAGGTCGCCCGACAGGCTCGCCGCGGTGACGGCCAGGCTGTGCGAGGTGTGGCTGACGTCGGGGTCGCCGATCGCCACGCCGTGCAGCTGCACCTGCGCGCGCGCGGTGAGCTCGGCCAGCGTCAGCCGGTGGTCGGCGCGCACCGACTCGCGCAGGTTGCGCAGCCGGATCAGCATCTGCACGAAGCGCCGCACGTCGGCGTGGCGCCCGAGCGCGGTCCAGTCGAACCAGCTCGTCGGGTTGTCCTGGCAGTAGGCGTTGTTGTTGCCGTGCTGCGTGCGCAGCACCTCGTCGCCCATCAGCAGCATCGGCGTGCCGAGCGACAGCAGGTTGATCGCGAGCAGGTTGCGCACCTGGCGCGCGCGCAGCGCGAGCACGGCGGGGTCGTCGGTCGGCCCTTCGACGCCGCAGTTCCAGCTCAGGTTGTCGTCGGTGCCGTCGCGGTTGTCTTCGAGGTTCGCCTCGTTGTGCTTGCGGTCGTGGCTGACGAGGTCGGCCAGCGTGAAGCCGTCGTGGCTGGTCACGAAGTTGATGCTCTGCGCCGGCTCGCGCGGGCGCTCGCCGTAGAGGTCGGGGCTGCCGAGCAGGCGGTTGGCGAGCGCGGCCACCCGGCCGCGGTCGCCGCGCACGAAGGCGCGCACGTCGTCGCGGAAGCGTCCGTTCCACTCCTTCCAGCGCTCGCCGACGAAGCGCCCGACCTGGTACAGCCCGTCGGCATCCCAGGCCTCGGCGATCAGCTTGGTGCGCGCGAGCACGGGATCGGTCTCGATGTCCCACAGCACCGGCGGGTTGGGCACCGGGCGGCCGTCGGCGTCGCGCGACAGGATCGCCGCGAGGTCGAAGCGGAAGCCGTCGACGTGCATCACCTCGACCCAGTAGTGCAGCGCGTCGACGATCATGCGCCGCACGACGGCGTGGTTGGCGCGCAGCGTGTTGCCGCAGCCACTGTGGTTGGCGTAGCGGCCCTCGGCGTCGAGCAGGTAGTAGCTGCGGTCGGCCAGCCCGCGCAGGCTCAGCGTGGGCCCGCCCTCGCCGCCTTCGGCGGTGTGGTTGAAGACGACGTCGAGGATGACCTCGATGCCGGCGCGGTGCAGCGCCTTGACCATGTCGCGGAACTCGTCGAGCACGGCCAGCGGCCCGCGGCGCGACGCGTACCCGGCGTGCGGCGCGAAGAAGCCCACCGGCGCGTAGCCCCAGTAGTTGACGAGCCCCGGCGGCGCGTCCTGGGCGTCGAACTGGAACACCGGCATCAGCTCGACCGCGGTGATGCCGAGGTCGACCAGGTACGGGATCTTCTCGACCAGGCCGGCGTAGGTGCCGCGCAGCGCGGGCGCCAGGCCCGAGCTCGGGTCGGCGGTGAAGCCGCGCACGTGCAGCTCGTAGATCACGGTCTGCGTGAACGGCCGCCCGAGCGGCGCGTCGCCTTCCCAGGCGTAGGCGTCGACGTCGGCGACGACGCCCTTCATCGCCTGCGCGTCGTTGCGCCCGGGTGCGGCGGCAGCCAGGCGCCGGTAGCCGGCGGGCACCGCGATCGCGCGCGCGTAGGGGTCGAGCAGGACCTTATCGGCATCGAAGCGCATGCCGTGCGCGGGGTCGTGCGGCCCGTGGGCGCGCCAGCCGTAGAGCTGCCCGGCGGGCAGGCCCGGCACGAAGACGTGCCAGTAGCCGCCGCTGCGGTGCGCGGCGTCGAGCTCGATCATGCGCGCCGGCTGCGCGGCGTCGACGTCGTCGTACAGCAGCAGATCGACGCCCTGCGCGCGGTGCGCGAAGACGCTGAAGTTGACGCCGCCGTCGACGAGGCGCGCGCCGAGCGGCGCTGCCGAGCCGGGCTGCGGGGCGGGGGGTTCGTCCATGGCCGGAGCATGCCGCGCGCCGATGGGCGCACCTTGACGGGACTCAAGCCGGTGCAGCGCTGGTCGCCCTGCCGGCATGGCTATCGCGCCGCCGGCACCAGCGTCTGGCGCGCCCGGGCCTCGCGTTCGATGGCCTGGCGGTCGAACCACCACGGCAGCAGTTCGCCGGCGAACCAGGGTTCGATCTGATTCTTCTGGTGGGGGTGGAACTGGCGCTCGACGACGCCGCCGGTGACGGCGGCCATCACCTTCTCGTCGTCGGCGAGGTCGGCGACGAAACGCAGCGAGCCGAAGAACTCGACCGCGTTGTCGCCCTTGAACGCCGTGCGCGCGCGCATCACGGTGTCGCCGGAGCCGTCGATCGGCGCCGGCGCGCGGCCGAGCCAGTCGCGGCCGAAGCCGGTGCGGCGCAGCGGGCTGTCGAACTGCAGGCGGTGCTCGGCACCCCAGCGCCAGGCCCTGGGATCGGCACCGTGGCGCGCCACCAGAGCGTCGCGCACGGCGGGCGCCGCGCGGCGCACGAGGTCGGGCAGCGTCTCGACAGCCGGCGTGCGGCGGTCGTCGAACCAGGGTGAATCGGGTGTCGTCACCAGGGCGTCGAAGCGGCCCTGCCACAGGTACCAGTTCTTCAGGTACGCGAGCGCGAGCGGCTCGCCGAGGTCGTCGACGAAGGTCTCCCACGCGATCTGTTCGTACAGCCGGTGGTAGATCAGCGGCGCCGGCTGGTCGGCGCGGTCGCGGCCGTCCCAGGCTTCGAGGATCGCGAGCAGGTCGGCGTGTTCGGGCACGGCCTTCAGCGCGGCGACGATGGCCGGCAGCAGCCGCGGCGCCTGGAGGTTCAGCGGGTCCGTCATCAGGCGTCGCTGGTCGGCCGTGGTCATCGCGCGGCCGGCGTCGAGCACCTGGGCGATGCGCTCGTAGCGGTAGCTCGGCGAGAAGAACGACGAGTAGTCGTATTCGTAGCCGTCCGGGCGGGTGTCGTGGTTGGCGGTGGCCACCCAGCCGCGCGCGGGCGCCAGCTGCCCGGGCATGCGGTCGGGCGGGATCACGCCGATCCAGTCGTCGTCGCCGTTGACCGGCTTCGGGTGGATGCCGTGGCCGCTGCGGCGGATCGGCACGCGGCCGGTGGCCCGGTGGCCGATCGTGCCGGCCTTGTCGGCGAACACGTAGTTGAAGTAATACGCCTCCATCTGCTGCACTGCGCGGTCGACCTCGGCGGCGTCGCGGGCGACGAGCAGGCGGTCCAGGCCGATCTCGCGCCCGTCGACCTCGGCACTGGCCATGCGCAGCGCGAGCAGGCGGTCGCGCTGGGGGCCGAGCGGCTCGTCGGACACGATCGGGCCGCGCACGGTGCGCCGCACGGTGAACCTCTCTTCGCGGAAGCCGCCGCTGGCCTGCGCGTCCTTGACGCGGATGACCTCCTCGACCACTTCGAACGGGCGCACCGTGTCGCCGTCGACGTAGTGGTCGGGGCGGCCGGGGGCGACCTGCTCGACGAACAGGTCCTGGCTGTCGCCGTACGCGTTCGTGACGCCGAACGCCACCTGCGCGTTGCGGCCGACGACGAGGCCGGGCGTGGCCGGCAGCGCGGCGCCGACGGCGGCCACCTCGGGGCTGAACAGGCCGATCGGCATCCACACCCCGGGCAGCACGCGCGCGTCGAGGTGCGGGTCGTTGACGACGACGGCGGCGCCGCTGGCCGCGCGCGCCGGTGCGATCGCCCAGTTGTTGCTGCCGACCTCGATCGGCGCCGCCGCGGTGACCGACGATGGCGCCGCGGCCAGTGCGCGCACGGCGTCGACGCCGAGCCAGGTCGCGTCGCGGCGCTGCGCGAGGTGCGGCAGCGGCTGCGTGCGGTCGGGGTTGTGGTTGAGCGGAAAGAGCTCGGCGGCACGCTCGGCGCCGAGCGTGTCGATCAGCTGCTGCATCACGAGCTCGGTCTTGTGGTTCGCGGCCTGGCTCAGGTTGACGTAGTGCAGCACCGTGACCATGTCCTCGAGCGTCCAGGGGCGGGTGCGAAAGCCCGCGACGCGCAGCTCGACCGGGTGGTCGCCGGCGTGGTCCGAGATGTAGGCGTTCATGCCCTCGGCGTACCAGGTGAGGAAGTCGCGCGCCGCCGGCGACAGCAGCCTGGCGTGCCGCTCTGCGTTGCGACGCAGGCCGAGGCGGCGGATGTCGCGGTCGCTCGCCAGGCCCTTGTCGCCGATCACTTCGGCGAGCTGGCCGAGCACGATCGCGCGGTAGGCCTCCATCTGGAACAGCCGCGACTGTGCGGTGACGAAACCCTGGGCGCGGATCAGGTCGGGCGTGTTGTTCGCGAACAGATAGGGCACTCCGTTGCCGTCGCGCAGAACCCGCACGGCTTCGGACAGGCCGCGCATCGGCAGCGTGCCGCCGACGTTCGGGCCGCGCGCCTGACCCGACACGACCCAGCCCGCCGCCGCGGCGGCGAGGACGACCAGGGCCAGCAAGCCACGCACGATCCAGCGCATCATCAGGCCATCTCCTCGTCGATCGGCCGCGCCGGCACGGCGCGGCGGCGGTCGATTCTGCGGCGGCCGCCCCCGCGCCGGACGCGAAGCGCCCGCCGGCCGCTTCGGCGGGTCACGGCGGCACGTCGCCGTGCACCAGGCGCTCGATGCGCGCCCACCCGGCGGCGGCTTCGCACATGCGGCACGGGCGCGAGGTGGAGACGAGCACGCAGTCCGACAGGTCGCGCCGGCCTAGGCGCCGGGCGGCGTCGCGGATCGCTTCCATCTCGGCGTGGGCGGTCGGGTCGCCGGCGGTGACGACGCGGCTCGGTGCCTCGCCGACGATGCGGCCGCCGCACCAGACGACGGCGCCGAACGGCTGGTCGCCGGCGCTCGAGGCCTCGTCGCGCAGCGCGCGGGCGCGCTGCAGCGCCTGCGCGAGCGAGACCGCCGGCGAAACCTCGGCAACGGCGAAACCCGGCCAGCACAGCGACAGTGCGGCAGCGCCGAAGCGCCGCCGGCTCGGGCCGGCACTCGCCGGGCGCATCACTCGATCTTCAGGTACGCGTAGCCCTGGCGCTGCAGCTCGGCGATGCGCACGACGCCCGAGCGCACGAGCTTGACGCCGGGGTAGAGCTTGTCCTCGGCGAGCCGGATCTCGCTGCGCGTGATGTCGCACAGCTCGAGCTGCACCTTGCGCACGCTGGCCAGGCTGAGCAGCCGGCCCTTCAGTTCGGCGGCGCGTTCGGCGAGCGCGGCGTCGCGCGCGAACGGCGTGCCGGTGAGGGCGTCGTCGGTCAGGAAGCGGATGCCGTGGGCGACGAACACGATGCGCACGTCGGCGTCGACGAGGTCGTTCTCGTACGTGACCATCATGTTGTTGATGCTGGTGAGCATCGCGCTGAAGCGGCGCGGGTCGGCGAAGTCGGCGTGGTAGACGACCTTGACCTCGGCCGCGCGCGCCGGCGGCGCGGCGCCGAGCCCGGTTGCGAGCAGCACGGCGGCGCACCAGGCCAGCAGCAGCCGGGGCAGGCACGACGGCGGACGGGCGGTCATGGCGTTCTCCTCGGGCGCACCGGCGCCGGGATGCGAAGATAGACCGCGACGACCCGGCGGGACAGCCGGGTTTTGCCCGCCTTCACCCGTCCGGACACCCCCCGATGCCGCGCGCCATCCTCGACGAAGACCGACTGCACCCGGCGATCCGCGCCAAGGTCGCGAACCTGCACGCCGACCTCGTGCGCGAGGTGCAGGCGGCGGTGGCCGCGCACCCGGTGGTCGTCGTCGGCATGCGCGGCAACCCGTTCGTCAAGAAGGCGCGCCGCGCGCTCGACGCGGCCGGCGTGGCGCACCACGACCTCGATTACGGCAGCTACTTCGGCGACTGGCGGCGGCGCAATGCGCTGAAGATGTGGACCGGATGGCCGACGTTCCCGATGGTCTTCGTCAGGGGCACGCTGGTGGGCGGCGCCGACGACGTCGCGCGCCTGATCGCCAGCGGCGAGCTGCAGCGCCTGCTGGCGTGACACGCGCGCGCGCCGTCGCGACGCGGGCGCTGGCGGTCCTCGGCCTGCTGGCCGGCGCCGCTTCGGCGGCCGAGCCGCCGGCGCTGCGCCTCGAGCCGTGCCGGCTGCCGGGCGTGGCCAGCGAGGCGCGCTGCGGCCACCTGGCGCGCCCGCTCGACCCGGCGGCGCCCGGGGGGCCGACGATCGAGGTGCAGGTGGCGGTGCTGCCGGCGCTCGCCCGCGCCAAGCGCCCCGACCCGGTGCTGTTCCTCGCCGGCGGCCCCGGCCAGGGCGCGATCGATCTGGCCGGCCACGTCGCGCGGCTGCTCGGGCGCTTCGGGCATCGGCGCGACATCGTGCTCGTCGACGTGCGCGGCAGCGGCCGCAGCGCGGCGCTGACCTGCGACGACGACCCGACGGTCGACCTCGCCGACCCCGACACCCAGGTCGCGCGCGTGCTGGCCTGCGCCGACGCGCTCGCCACCCGCGCGCCGCTGCGCGGCCGCGACGACCTGCGCCACTTCACGACGACGATCGCCGCCGACGACGTCGTCGCCGTGCGCCGTGCGCTCGGCGCGGCGCAGGTCAACCTCGTCGGCGTCTCGTACGGCACCCGGCTCGCGCTCGAAGTGCTGCGCCGCCACCCGGCGAGCGTGCGCCGCGCCGTGCGCGACGGCGTCGCGCCGCCGGACATGGCGCTGCCGCGTTCGTTCTCGGCCGACGCCCAGGCCGCCCTCGACGCGCTGCTGCGCTGGTGCGCGTTCGACGCCACCTGCCAGCGCCGCCACCCCGACCTCGAGCGCCAGTGGCGCGCGCTGCTCGAGCGGCTGCCGGTCGACGTCGTGCGCCCCGACCCGCTCGGCGGGCGCGACGAGACGCTGACGCTCACGCGCACCGGCGTGCTCGGCCTCGTGCGCCAGGCGCTGTACGTGCCGCTGCTCGCCTCGGCGCTGCCGTGGGCGATCGGCGAGGCGGCCGACGGCCGCTGGGTGCCGCTGCTCGGCCTCGGCTCGGCGCTCGGCGGTGGCGCGGCGGCGCCGTCGATCGCGCTCGGGCTGCATTTCGCGGTGATCTGCAGCGAGGATTTCCCGCGCCTGGCCGATGCGGGTGGGGACGCGCCGGGCGCCGACTTCGGCGACGCGATCGGCGACGTCTACCGCCGGGTGTGCGAACGGTGGCCGCGCGGCGACGTCGAGCCGACGTTCTACCGCGTGCCGCCGAGCCCGGTGCCGGTGCTGCTGCTGTCGGGTGGGCTCGACCCGGTGACGCCGCCGCGCCACGGCGAACGCGTGCGCGCCGCACTCGGGCCGCTGGCGCGGCACTGGGTCGTCGACCACGCCGGGCACGGCGTGCTCGGGCTGGCGTGCGTGCGCGACGCCGTGTTCCGCTTCGTCGACGCCGTCGACGCGGCCGCCGCCATGACGTCACCGGGCGGCGACTGCGCCGCCGGCGTGCCCCGACCGCCGGCCTGGGCGCCGCCGCAGCCGCGCGGAGCGCCGCG
>CALIDR010000144.1 GCA_938022295.1 uncultured Burkholderiaceae bacterium | reverse complement strand
CCGACCACGCGGTGGCAATAGCGCAGGTTGTTGAGCAGCTCCGCGCGCGCCGTGACGAACCGCTTGTCCATGCCGCCCCGGATGTCCAGGCGTTGCTGGGCGGGCGGATGGGCGCGGTAGCAGAAGCGCTGCCGCCCGGTCATGATCCGGTGGGCCTTGAACGAGAAGGAGTGCTCGTCCGACGACTTGACCAGGGTGTCCCACAGGCCGGCCCGGAGGCCGAACTCACGGCGAAAGGACGCGTTGCTGCCGTGCAGCCAGTCGACGAAGTGGCGCGCCCCGGGGCCGAAGTCGCCGCAGCCGTGCGGCCCGGGCAGCGAGGTCACGTGCAGCAGCACGCCGGCGGCGCGTCGGTTCAGGTCCATCGGTCAGGCTTTCTTCGGCGGCGCGGCGTGCCGCAGCACGAGCAGCGACGACGCCGGCGCGACCAGGCGGGCGCCACCGTCGAGGCGCCCGCCCGGCGCCGATTCGCCGCTGCTGTCCAGGCGAAGTATCCACGGCCCGCCGGGCACGGCGAACGGCACCGGCGACGTCTCGGCGTTGAAGACGACGGCCACCGGTGCCGCGCGCTCGGCCGCCACCTGCCCCTCGGGCGACTCGTCGCCGTGCAGGTTGATCACGCAGGCGAAGGCGTGGTGCCCGCCGTCGTGCCAGTCGTCGACCGTCATCTCGTGGCCGCTCGGGGCGTACCAGACGATGCCGCGCTCGCCGTTGCTCGCCGTGTCGCCGAGGAACCAGACGTCGTGGTGCAGCGCCGGCTCGTCGCGCCTGAGCGCGACCACGTCGGCGACGAACGCGATCAGCGCCTCGTCGGCGTGCGCCCAGTCGATCCAGCCGATCGGGTTGTCCTGGCAGTAGGCGTTGTTGTTGCCCTGCTGGCTGTGGCCGAGCTCGTCGCCGCCGTGCAGCATCGGGGTGCCCTGGGCGAGCAGCGTCGTGGCGAGCATCGCGCGCTGCAGCCGCCTTCGGCGGGCGAGCACGGCCTCGTCGCGCGTCGGCCCCTCGACGCCCTGGTTGTGCGCCGGCTCGCCGTTGCGGCCGTCGCGGTTGTACTCGCCGTTGGCCTCGTTGTGCTTGTGCGAGTACGACACCACGTCGACGAGCGTGAAGCCGTCGTGCGCGCTGACGAAGTTCACCGACGCGCTCGGGCGGCGGTGGCCGTGGTGGAACAGGTCGCTGCTGGCGGTGAAGCGGCGCGCCAGCTCGCCGCGGCCGACGCCGCGGAACAGCCAGTAGCGCCGCACGCTGTCGCGGAACTTGTCGTTCCACTCGAGGAAGCGGCCCGGGAAGCGCCCGAGCTGGTAGCCGTCGTAGCCCAGGTCCCACGGCTCGGCGATCAGGTGGACGCGGGCGAGCAGCGGGTCCTGGCGCAGGGCGACGAAGAACGCGGCGTCGGGGTCGAAGCCGTGGCGGCGGCGGCCGAGCACCGGCGCGAGGTCGAAGCGGAAGCCGTCGACGCCCATCTCGTGCACCCAGTAGCGCAGCGCGTCGAGCACGAACTGCGTCACCCGCGGATGCGCGACGTGCAGCGTGTTGCCGCAGCCGGTGAGGTTCTCGCAGTGGCCGGGGTCGTCCGGGCGCAGGCGGTACCAGCTCGCGTGGTCCAGCCCCCGCCAGCTCAGCGTCGGACCGTTCTCGTCGCCCTCGCAGGTGTGGTTGAAGACGACGTCGATCACGACCTCGATGCCGGCGTCGTGCAGCGTGGCGACCATCGCGCGGAACTCGTCGGCCACCGCGGTGGGGTCGTGGCGCGCGCTGGCGTAGCGCGGCTCGGGGCAGAAGAAGCCGAGCGTGTTGTAGCCCCAGTGGTTGACCAGCCCGCGCTCGACGACCGCGGCCTCGTCGAGGTGGTACTGCACCGGCAGCAGCGACACCGTGGTGACGCCCAGGCGCTGCAGGTGCGCGACCGCCGCCGGGTGCGCGAGGCCGGCGTAGGTGCCGCGCAGCGGCTCGGGCACCGCCTCGAGCCGGCGGGTGAAGTTCTTGACGTGCGTCTCGTACAGCACGAGGTCGGCCGGGCGGTGGCGCGGCGCATTGGCCACCCCCGGCGCGACGGCCGGCGGCGGCGCGACGCGCGCCTTCAGCGCGTGCAGCGCGTTGTCGCGCCGGTCGGCGATGCGGTTGCCCTCGGGGTGGCCGACCTCGTGGCCGAAGTGCTCGGGCCGCCAGCGGAAGTGGCCGACGATCTCGCGCGCCCACGGGTCGAGCAGCAGCTTGTGCGGGTTGAAGCGGTGCCCCGCCTCGGGCTGCCAGGGGCCGTGCGCGCGCAGGCCGTAGACGAGGCCGGGCCCGACACCGGGCAGGAAGCCGTGGAACACGCCGTCGCGCGGCCCGTAGAGCACGTAGCGCTTCAGCTCGCGCGCGCCCGAGGCGTCGAACACGCACAGCTCGATGCGCTGCGCGTGGTCGGAGAACACGGCGAAGTTGACGCCGCCGTCGCGCGCGAGCGCGCCGAACGGCTCGGGGCGGCCGACGAGCAGGCGCGGTGGCAGGCGCGAGGCGGGCATCAGGCGGGGCCGAGGAACAGCGTGGCCAGCGGCGGCAGGTCGAGCACGATCGACTGCGCGCGACCGTGGCTCGGCGCCGGTTCGGCGGCGAGCCAGCGCCCGCCGTTGCCGAGGTTGGAGCCGCCGTAATAGGCCGAGTCGGTGTTGAGCCACTCGCGCCAGCCGGCGAACCCGTCGGGCACGCCGAGGCGGAAGCCCGTGCGCGGCACCGGCGTGAAGTTGCACACGACGATCACGGCACGGCCCTGCTCGTCGCGGCGCACCCAGGCGTAGACGGAGATCTCGGCGTCGTGCACCGCCAGCCACTCGAAGCCGCGGGCGTCGGCGTCGAGCTCGTGCAGCGCGCTCTCGCCGCGGTACAGGCCGTTGAGGTCGCGCACCAGGCGCTGCACGCCGGCGTGCGCGTCGTGCTGCAGCAGGTGCCACGGCAGCTCGACGTCGTGGTTCCACTCGCTGCCCTGCGCGAACTCCTGGCCCATGAACAGCAGCTTCGTGCCCGGGTGGCCCCACATGAAGCCGTAGTAGGCGCGCAGGTTGGCGAAGCGCTGCCACTCGTCGCCCGGCATGCGGCCGAGGATCGAGCCCTTGCCGTGCACGACCTCGTCGTGCGACAGCGGCAGCACGAAGTTCTCGGTGAAGGCGTAGATCAGGCCGAACGTCATCTTGTCGTGGTGCCAGCGCCGGTGCACCGGGTCCTCGCGCATGTAGGCCAGCGTGTCGTGCATCCAGCCCATGTTCCACTTGTAGTGGAAGCCGAGCCCGCCGGCGTAGGTCGGCGCGCTGACGCCGGGGAACGCCGTGGACTCCTCGGCCACCGTGATCGCGCCCGGGCACTCGACGCCGATCACCTCGTTGGTGCGGCGCAGGAACGCGATCGCCTCCAGGTTCTCGCGCCCGCCGTGCACGTTGGGGATCCACTCGCCCTCGCGGCGCGAGTAGTCGCGGTACAGCATCGACGCCACGGCGTCGACGCGCAGGCCGTCGACGCCGAGGCGCTCGATCCAGTACAGCGCGCTGCCGACGAGGAAGTTGCGCACCTCGTGGCGGCCGTAGTTGTAGATCAGCGTGTTCCAGTCGCGGTGGAAGCCCTCGCGCGGGTCCTCGTGCTCGTACAGCGCCGTGCCGTCGAAGCGCGCCAGGCCCCAGGCGTCGGTCGGGAAGTGCGCCGGCACCCAGTCGACCAGCACGCCGAGCCCGCGGTCGCGGCACGCCTGCACGAAGCGCACGAACCCTTCGGGCGAGCCGAAGCGCGTGCCGTCGGGCTCGGGCTTGCCGAAGCGCGCCGTCGGCGCGTACAGGCCCAGCGTCTGGTATCCCCACGAGCCGTCGAACGGGTGCTCGCTGACCGGCAGCAGCTCGACGTGCGTGAAGCCGAGGTCGGCGGCGTAGGCCGGCAGGTGCGCCGCGAGCAGGTCCCAGTCGTGGAAGCTGCCGTCGGGGTGGCGCCGCCACGAGCCGAGGTGGACCTCGTAGATCGAGATCGGCGCGCGCCGCCCGTTGGCCACCGCGCGTGCGGGCGGCAGCGGCCGCGGCGGCGGCAGCGCGGTGACGACGCTCGCGGTGGCCGGCCGCAGCTCGGCGGCGAACGCGAACGGGTCGCTGCGCAGCGGCAGCAGTTCGCCCTGCGCCGACAGCAGCTCGAACTTGTAGCGCTCGCCCACCGCGACGTGCGGCACGAACAGCTCCCACACGCCCACGCCGTGGCGCAGCCGCATCGGGTGGCGGCGTCCGTCCCACTGGTTGAAGTCGCCGACGACGCTCACCCGCCGCGCGTTCGGCGCCCACAGCGCGAAGCGCACGCCGGCCACGCCGTCGACCTCGCGCGGGTGGGCGCCGAGCACGGTGTACGGCCGCAGGTGGCTGCCCTCGCCGAGGTAGTAGATCTCGGTGTCGTCGATCTGCGGACCGTACGCGTAGGGGTCGGCGTAGCGGCCCTGCGCGCCGTCGGCCCACGTCACGTCGAGCCAGTAGTCGAAGAGCTGGCGCCGGCGGGGGACCGCGCCTTCGAACAGGCCGTCGGCGTGGCGGCGCTCGAGCGCGGCGACGCGGCGCTCGGTCTTGCGGTCGAGCACGCCGACCGCCCTCGCCCCCGGCAGCAGCGCGCGCACCCACAGCGTGCCTTGCGCGTCGGCGTGCAGGCCGAGCACGGCGAACGGGTCGGCGTGACGCGCCTCGACGAGGGCGGCGACGTCGGCCTCGGCGAGCCTGCCCTCGGCGGCAGGCGGTGCGGCGTCGCTCACGGCTGGTGCGACCAGATGCGCGCGACGTAGTCGCGGATCGTGCGGTCGCTCGAGAACCGCCCCATGCCGGCGATGTTCAGCACCGCCTTCTCGGCCCACTTCGCGCCCTGGCGGTACAGCGCGTCGACCTCGCGCTGGGCGCGCAGGTAGTCGTCGAAGTCGGCCATCAGCATGTACCGGTCGTGCTCGAGCAGCGGCTCGATCAAGCCGCGGTATCGGCCGGCGTCGCCGGGGCTGAAGTCGCCGCGCAGCAGCGCGTCGACGACGCCGCGCAGCCGCGCGTCGTCGCCGTAGTGCGCGCGCGGCTGGTAGCCCTCGAGGCGGCGCTGCGCGATCTCCTCGGCGCGCAGGCCGAACACGAACAGGTGCTGCTCGCCGATCGCCTGCGCCATCTCGATGTTGGCGCCGTCCCAGGTGCCGATCGTCAGCGCGCCGTTGAGCGCGAACTTCATGTTGCCGGTGCCCGAGGCCTCGAGGCCGGCGGTGGAAATCTGCTGCGACAGGTCCGCCGCCGGGATGATCGCCTCGGCCAGCGAGACGCTGTAGTTCGGCAGGAAGACGACCTTGAGCCGGTCGCGCAGCCGCACGTCGGCGTTGACGACGGCGGCGACGTCGTGCGCCAAGCGCACGATCGCCTTCGCCGCGCGGTACGCCGAGGCCGCCTTGCCCGACAGGATCACGGTGCGCGGCACCCAGTCGGCGTCGGGGTCGGCGAGCATCGCCTGGTAGCGCGCGATCACGTGCATCAGGTTCAGCAGCTGGCGCTTGTACTCGTGCACGCGCTTGACCTGGACGTCGAACAGGCTGTCGGGGTCGACGCGCACGCCCACCTCGCGCTCGATCAGCGCCGCCAGGCGCAGCTTGTTGTCGCGCTTGGCCTTCGCCACCGCGCGCCCGAACCGGCGGTCGCCCGCCAGGTCGGCGAGCTTGTGCAGGCGGTCGAGGTCGCGCCGCCAGCCGGCGCCCAGCGCCTCGTCGACCAGGGCGGCGAGCCCCGGGTTGGCCTGCGCCAGCCAGCGCCGGGGCGTCACACCGTTGGTGACGTTGGTGAAGCGCTGCGGGAACAGGCGCGCGAAGTCGGCGAAGATCGACTGCACCATCAGGTGCGAGTGGAGCTCCGACACGCCGTTGACGCGGTGCGCGGCGACGATCGACAGTGCGGCCATGCGCACCCGCCGCTCGCCCGATTCGTCGATCAGCGACACCCGGCGCAGCAGCTCGTGGTCGTGCGGGTGGCGCGCGCGCACCCCGTCGAGGAACTGGTGGTTGATCTGGTAGACGATCTCCAGGTGCCGCGGCAGCAGCGACTCGAACATCCACACCGGCCAGGTCTCGAGCGCCTCGGGCAGCAGCGTGTGGTTGGTGTAGCTGACCGCCTTGTGGGTCTGTTCCCACGCGCTGTCCCAGTCGAGCCCGTGCACGTCGACGAGCAGCCGCATCAGCTCGACCGGGGCGAGCGCCGGGTGGGTGTCGTTCAGGTGGATGACGTTCTTGTCGCCGAAGTTGTCGATGCGCCCCTGCTCGCGCAGGTGGCGCTGCAGGATGTCCTGCAGCGAGGCGCTGACGAGGAAGTGCTCCTGCTTCAGGCGCAGCTCGCGGCCGGCCGGCGTGCTGTCGTCGGGATAGAGCACCCAGTTGAGGATGTCGGCCTCGATGCGCTCGCGCCCGGCCTCGACGTGCTCGCCGCGGCAGAACAGCTCGAAGTCGATGCTGCCGGTCGCGCGCGCGCGCCACTGGCGCAGCGTCGAGACGCGCTCGGTGCCGTGGCCGGGCACGACGAAGTCGTAGGCGTTGGCGAACACCGTCTTGGCCGGCACCCAGCGCCTGCGGCCGTCGACCGCCTCGACGCGGCCGCCGAAGCCGACCTCGAACCGCAGCTCGGGCCGCCGCAGCTCCCACGGGCTGCCGCCGCCGCGCAGCCAGTCGTCGGGCTCCTCGACCTGGCAGCCGTTGACGATGCGCTGCGCGAACATGCCGTACTCGTAGCGCGGCCCGTAGCCGAACGACGGCAGGCCCAGCGTGGCGAACGAGTCGAGGAAGCACGCCGCCAGCCGCCCGAGGCCGCCGTTGCCGAGCGCGGCGTCGCGCTCGCACTCGAGCACGTCGGCCGGCGCGAGCTTGGTGGCGGCCAGGTGGCGGCGGAACTCGTCGTCGAGCCCGAGCGCGGCCAGCGCATTGGCGAGCGCGCGGCCCATCAGGAACTCCATCGACAGGTAGTGCACGCGCCGCGCCGGCGGTTGCCCCTTGGCGGGCGCGCGCTTGCGCGTCAGCAGCGCCAGGTCCTCGGCCTGGGTGGCGGCCCAGCGGCGCTCGAGCTCGCCCATGCACACCGCGGCGGCGGCGCGCAGCCAGACCTCGGGCGGCGAGCGGCGCGCGTCGGCGATGCCGTCGGCGCGGCGCAGCAATTGCTGGTCCAGCGCGTCGTGGAAGACGCTGCGCACCGAAGGCGGCACGCGCGAACCTGCGCGCTGGGCCGGGCGTGGGGTAGCGGAACGATCGGGCAAAGCACATTCCTCCGTTGTTCTTGGTGTCCAAGCAAGGCACGCGCCAACGCGCCCCATCATCGTGTCGCGTTCCGCGACGTCGGGCGACTCGCGTCGTCCCTCGCCTCCCCCGGCCCGCAATGATGACGCGACATCGGGCGGCGTGCCGCGCCGCCGACGCCCGCCGCGCGCCGATCCGTCGAACTTGCCGCTCGCCGGCCTCAGGACGCCGGCCGGACGCGGCGTGCGCCGACTTCGGTGCCTGCGGTCACTGCCGGAGGCCTCGCACGCGCGGCCGCGGCGGCGTCAGAGCAGGTCGAGCACTTCCCGCCGCTTGGCTTCGTACTCCTGTTCCGTGATCAGGCCGCGGTCGCGCAGGCGCTTCAGCGTGCGCAGCCGTTGCTCCTGCTCCTCGTAGAACGCGGCGTCGCGGGGCGGCCGCGGCGCCGCGCCATCCGGCCGCGCCGGCACGGGCACCGCGGCGGCAGCCGGGGCGACGGTGGTCGAAGGTGGCGTCGCCGCAGCCGGCGCCGGCGCAGGAGGCGCGGGCCGCACGGCCGGGGCTGCGACCGACGGCGCCGCGACCGGTGGCGCGACCGCGGGCGGCGCAGCGGCGGCCGCGGACACGGCCGGCGCTGCCCCCGTCGCCGCGGCGGGTTCGAGCAGCGACTGCAGCGACGCCGGCGGCGCCGCAGCCGGCTCGGCCTTCGGCGTCGCGGCCACGCCGGCACCCGAAGGCTCCACCGGACGACCGTCGAACCGCACCCCGACGAGCGGCGCCGCGCCGGCGAGCGCGCGGGCCTGCCGGCCCGGCTGCGGATCGAGCAGGTCGACGACGGCGGTCGGCGCGTCGCCCTGCGTGGTGCCGAACGCCTCCAGCGGGCGTCCCGCGGCCGGTGGCAGCACGCCGAAACGGCCGCCGTCGCGCGGCACGGCGAGCCGCTCGAGCGGCCCCCAGTCGAGCCCCACGTTCAGCTGCGCCAACGTGACGAACGCCGTGACCGCCCAGCGGCCCGGGTCGTCGCTGCCGAGGAACTCGGCCGGGACGAAGAACGACACCGTCTTCGCGTTGACGCGGATGCGGGTCGGAAAGAAGACCGACTTCGCCACCATGGCCTCGACGCCGGCGGCCGAGCCGTGTCGGGAGAGCGTCTCGACGAGCAGGCGGCGCATCAGTTCCGGGCGCGGCGTGAGGACGACCGCCCGCTCCCAGGCCGTGGCCGCATCGATGGTCGCGCCGCGGCCCGGCAGCGTGGCGGTGTTGCCCGAGCCCGTCACGCCGTCGGTGTCGAGGTAGAGGTCGAGGTTGAAGGCGTAGAAGCCGTGGCGCGCGACGTACGACATCGCGTCGCCGCCACCGGTGTCGCTCGGCACGGTGGCCGGGTCGCGGATCGGATTGGCGAACGTGGCGTCGAACCACACGCCGTCGCGCTCGCGCCGCACGCGCAGCGAGCGCAGATCGAGGTCACCCGGACGCAGGTCCGAGCGGCGCGGGTAGACGAGGTTGCCGGCCCAGTGGTCGTCGCCGGCCGGATCGGCGACGACCCACGCCGACGGTTGGGCCGCGCAGGCGAAGGCCGCGCCGAGCAGCAAGGCGGTGAGCAGCGATTTCATCGGTCGGACGTCCATGGTCAGGCGGGCCGGCGGGGGCAGCCCCTGCCGGGAGGTTAAGACAAACGCGGGCCCGGCACGGCAATGCCGCGGCCCGCGCGTGGTGCCGGGTGGCGGCCGGGCGTCCCGATCGCGCCGGTGGAGGCCCGGCCGGCAACGGCCCGGCTTCGACGGGATGGCCGGGGCGGCCCCGCCGCCCTCCGCCTTCGCGACGACGCTGGGCCGTCACGGCCCCGATCGATCGCTGCCCGGGCGGGCCGGCCGCAGTCCGGCCCCGGGGCGCTCAGAAGATCACCTTGGCAAACGCCTTCATGCGGTACTGCCTGAACTTCGCGCTGGCGTCGATCTCCTCCAGGTCGAGGTTGCCCGAGCCGCGGATCCACTGCGCCAGTGCGCCGAGCTCGAAACCGGCCAGGTTGTAGCTCAGCTTCAGGCTGGTGATGTTCTTGCGGATCTCGCCGTCGTCGGGCCCGACCGCGAAGTCACGCGTGTAGCGGCCCCACGAGAGGTTCGCGTACAGGTCGCTGAACACCTGGTTGCCGATGCTGAACGCGTAGCCGTTGTCGGTGACCTTGGTGTCGTCGGACGGGTCGCCGGCGACGACGCGATCGCGGTCGGCCACGCGCTTCCACTTGAAGCCCAGGTCCAGACCGCCGGCCACCGGCACCACGTGGTTGGCCTTGAACACGAAGATGTTCGTCCGCCGATCCTGGAACTCGGGGAAGAAGTTCGACAGCGCGATGCCGCGCCCGGCCGGGTACCCCTGCCAGTTGTTGTCGTAGCCGATGCGGGTCACCTCGAGCGACATCGGCGTGTTCAGCGCCTCGAAGCGGCCGAGCAGCGTGAACCCCTTCCAGCCGACGACCGACTCGTTGGGCGGTTCGTCGAAGTCGATGAAGGCGTTGTCGACGATCCGGTTGTTGGCCGGTGACTGCTGGTAGTCGACCGCCGCGCCGCCGTACCACAGGTCGTCGCCGAAGCGGTACCACGCGGCCTCGGAGCCTTCGGTCAGCAGGACGTCGGATTCGCGTCGCGCCGCCGTGTTGCTGAAGTAGCCGGCACCGATGTTGAACAACTGGGCGCTCAGCGTCAGCCCCGGGACCGGCAGTCCGGTGACGTCGGCGTTGAGCGTGAAGGCGCTGTCGCTGACCGAGCGGCGCGGCGAGTTGCCCCACTCCTCGCCGAAGGCGGTGTCGGCCACCTTGGCCTGCGAGCGGTAGAAGGCGCCGCGCAGGTCGACCATGTCGGCCACGTTGCCCTCGGCCTTGAGCATCGCGACGCGGTTGCGGAAGAACGTCGTCGTGCCGCGGCCGTCGAGGTCGTTGGTGTCGTTCGGGTCGAGCTTGCGGTCGTCGAACCACTGGTAGCTGGCCGTCAGCCGCGCCGGGCCGACCGGCACCTTGACCTGGCCGATGTAGACCGCCTCCTGGTACTGGGTGTCGTCGGTCGAGCAGCACGTCGGCCCCTGGCCCCAGTTGTACTGCAGGTAGTTCGGCAGCGACACCCGCGCCAGCTCGTAGGTGGCGCCGGCGGCCACGGGGCCCTTGACGTAGAAGCCGTTGTAGTTGTCGCGGTCGATGTAGCGCACCTTGCCGACCGTGAACGGGTCGAACATGCCCCAGTCGCTCGAGCCCAGCAGCGCGGTGTCCAGGTACGCGTAGCCGGGGGTGAGCAGGATGTACGCCCCGCGCAGCTTCATCCACTTGGCGCGCACCGGCGTATCCTCGTCGGCGAAGCCGAAGTCGGTCCAGTAGGCCGCCGGGCTGCGGCTCTGGATGCGCACCCCGGCCTCGACCTGGCGCGACACCGTGGCCTTGATGCGCAGCTCGAACTCGGTCCACTGGCCCTGGTCGGCGCCGCTGGCGGTGTCGCCGCTGGCGAGGCTGATGCGGCGCTGGTTGCCGTCCAGGAACTTCATGTAGATGTTCGAGCCGCTGAAGTCGAGCCCGGGGCCGGCCGCCAGCGCGGGGGCGCCCACGGCCAGCAGGCAGGCAAGGCTCAGCGGCCTGATCGCGAATGTCTTCATCGTCGTCTCTCCTCGTTCCAGGGCTGGTTTCACTTCTTGATCATCTTCAGCGTGGCCATCTTCTTGCGCTCGCCGCCGGGACCGCACTCGTGGGCGAGCATCTCGGCCTGCGAGGCGCCGGGTCCGTCGAGGACGTCCATCGCGTGGGGGTCGCAGTCGCCGTCGTTGCCGCCGCCGAAGCGGTGCTGGCCCTCGTACTCGTTGACCTTGCGGGTCAGGAAATCGGTCGCCGCCGGGAATCCTTCGTTGGACTGCATGACGACCTGGTAGCCCCAGGCCTCGACGTTGCCGTCGCCGCCCAGCTCGGCCAGCGGCACGCTGCCGCGGATCGTGCGCCCGCTGCCGCGCGTGATGTTGGGGACCACGATGTCCTTCGCCAGGGCGCCGGCCTTGGCCTCGGCCTCGGCGACCACGCGCGCCTTCTTCTGCGGCGACAGCACGACGACCTTGTTCCACTCGTGGCCCGGGGCGAACTGCAGGTTCAGCCCCGGCGGCGTGTCGGTGTGGCCGCCCGCGCCGGTGCTGACGAAGACGAACACCATCTGGGTGGCGAAGCCCACGCCCATGCCCCAGGGGTCGTCGAGCGTGGCCGCGACGTCGACCGCGAACTCGACGTTGCTGCCGCTGCGCCGCACGGCGAGCTTCGTCAGGTCGAACGAGCCCGGCTTGTAGACGCCGTCGGTGGGGTAGGTGTAGTTGCCGGGGCCCTTGTCGTCGCCGCGCGGGTCGGTGAACTCCACGGTCTGCGCGAAGGCGTGGCCGGCCGCAAAGGCCGCGGCCAGCGCGATCGCTCGTAACGGATGCAGGGATCTCATCGCTTCCTCCTCGAGGGTGAACAACACTACTTGACGCTGCCGGCGGTCAGGCCGGACACCAAGTACTTCTGCAGGTACATGAACAGGATCACGACCGGCAACGACACGATCACCGAGCCCGCCGCGAAGAATCCCCACTGCGAGCTGAAGCCGCCGACGAAGAAGCGCAGCCCGACCGGCGCCGTGTACTTGGATTCAGCCTCCATGAACACGGAGGCGAGGATGAACTCGTTCCATGCCGTCATGAACGAGAACAGCGCGGTGATCGCGATGGCGGGCTTGGCCAGCGGCAGGATGATGCGGAAGAAGATCACCTGCGGGCTCGCCCCGTCGATGCGCGCCGACTCCTCGATGTCGATCGGGATCGTGTCGAAGTAGCCCTTGAGCATCCACACGCAGAACGGGATCGCGGTCGTCGCGTAGACGATCACCAGCCCGACGAAGCTGTTGCCCAGACCGAGCCACTTGACGATGATGATGAACAGCGGTATCAGCATCAGCGTGCCCGGGAACATCTGCGAAACCAGGAACGCCAGCATCCCCTGGTCGCGGCCCGGGAAGCGGAAGCGGCTGAACGCGTAGGCCGCGGTGCAGGCGAGGAACACGCCCAGCAGCGTCGTCATCAGCGACACGATCACGCTGTTGAGCAGCCAGCGCCCGAACGGCTGCTCGGTCATCACGTCGACGAAGTTCTTCACCGACACGTGCGCCGGCCACGGCAGCACCGCGCGCAGGCGCTCGAGAAAGGTCGGGTTCACCGGCAGGTCGACGATGCCCACGCTCTGCTGGCCCGAGAACGCCAGCGTCAGCACCCACAGCACGGGGTAGATCGTCAGCAGCGTGAAGCTGATCAGCGCTGCGTGCAGCCACAGCGGGTTGCGCGGGCGGTCGATCGTGGCCATCACTGCGTCCTTGCCGGGCCTCGTGAAGGTGCGCCGCGGGCGGCGTGCGGCGCGGGTGTCGAGCGGGCCATCAGTAGCTCTCCGTGGCCCGCGTGACGCGGGTCTGGAAGTAGCCGTAGATCAGCAGGATCGCGAAGATCACCGTCGAGTACGCCGCCGCGTAGGCGTACTGGTACTGCTCGAAGGCGATCTTGTAGGCCTTGGTGATCAGGATCTCGTTGGCGCCCCCCGGCTCGCCGCCGCTGACGAGGAAGATGATGTTGAACATGTTGAAGGTCCACACGACCGACAGCACGATCGCCGGGATCAGCGTCGGCCGCAGCAGCGGCAGCGTGATGCGCCTGAGCTGCTGCCAGCGGCTGGCGCCTTCCACTTCGGCCGCCTCGTACATGTCCTTCGGGATCGACTGCAGCGCGCCGAGGATCACCACCATCATGAACGGAAAGCTCAGCCAGCCGTTGGTGATCAGGCCGGTCATGAACGAGCTGACGACTCCGTCGAACCAGCGCACCGGCTCGAGGCCGAACATCTGCAGCACCTGGTTGATGACGCCGAACTGGGGGTGGAACATGCCCCGCCACGTGAGGGCGGTGATGTAGTTGGGGATCGCCCACGGCAGGATCAGCAGCACGCGGTAGATCGTCTTGCCGCGAAAGCCCTCGGTGTTCAGCGCCAGCGCGAGCAGGAAGCCGAACGTGACGCCGACCGTGACGTTGGTGACGGTCCAGATCACCGTCACCATCAGCGTCCAGTAGAAGTTCTGGTAGTTCACCACCGTGCCCTCGGCCGTGGTGGTGACGATGTTGAAGTCGCCCAGGATGGCCACGAAGTTGCCCAGGCCGATCCAGCGTTCGCGGAACGGCAGCTGCTCGTTGAACAGCGTGGTGTCGGTGAACGACAGTGCGATGCCGTAGAAGAACGGGAAGAAGACGAGCACCAGCATGCCGATCATCGCCGGCGCGACGTAGGCGTAGGCCACCGCGTGTTCGCGCAGCGCCGCCGCGGTACGTGCCGCGTAGCCCTGGACGAAGAACAGCAGCACCAGCACGCCGAGGGCGTCGACCGCCCAGAAGCTGCGCTCCAGGAACACCGTGTGGGCGTCCTTGGCGGCGTCCGCCGCTTCGGGCAGCAGGCGGCCGTCCGGCGCGATCAGGCCCAGCGGGCGGCCGTAGACGTCGGTGTCCCAGGGGCTGGCCGCCTGCGGCGGCAGTGACGGCGCCCCCGTGCGCGCATAGGTGGCCGCCGCCGCGGCCTGCACCTGCGACAGCACCGCCGCGCTGGCCGCGGTGGCGTCGGCCATGCTGCGCAGGCGCTGCTGCTGGAACCCGATCGCCAGCGCGAGCAGCGCCACCAGTGCCACCGCGCGGCCGACGTCGAAGCGCCGGTCGGGGTGCACGCGCAGCAGCGCGCCGATGCCGAACCCGGCGGCCAGCACGAGCGCGGGCAGCACCCAGCCGGTGGACACCGTGACGTCGCGCGCCGCGGGGCGCACGCGCACCTGCACCATCCCCTCGATCTCGCCGTCGACGCGATACGGCACGCTGACGGTGATCGCGCCGTCGCGCGGGTCGACGATGTCGATCGTCTTGCGCCGCACGACCCCTTCGGCGACGTTGGTCGCGATCGCCGCGCGCAGCTCGGCCGCGAGATCGAACCATGGCTTCTCGTCGAGCCGCAGCATGCGTGGCGCCTGATCCGCCGCGAACGTCGAGCCGAGCAGCTCCCGGCCGGCGACCACCCGCACCGACTGCAGGCCCGGGTGCTCGCGCTGCCAGCGTTCGAGGCGCTCCCGCACGGCATCGGTGTCCCCGGCGCCGGCCAGCGACGCCGACACGGCGTTGGCGAGCAGCACCACTTCGCGCTGCTTCTGCTGCGCGGCGAGGTCGCCGCTGACGCCGCCGAACAGCCAGCCCGTGAGCGCGACGACGACGGCCAGCGCGACGCCCAGGCCGAGCGATGCCGAGCGCTTGAGCCAGTCCATCGTCGTCGTGACCGCGGGTGCCGGCAGCCGTCGGGCGCCGTCGTCAGCGCGAGCGGCGCAGCGCGTTGATGCTCTCCTGGATCGCGCCGGACGCCTCGCGCAACGCCGCCTCGACGGTGGCGTTGCCCTTGACGATCTTGTTCATCGCCGTCGTCACCGGCGACCACACCATCGTCATCTCGGGGCGGTTGGGCATCGGCTCGGCGTTGTCGAGCTGGTCGCGGAACGCCTTGAGCACCGGGTCGCCGGCGACCTGCGGATTGGCGTAGATCGCCTTGTTGGTGTGCAGCTGGCGCCCCTCGACGGCCAGGATCAGCCCGGCCTCCTCGCTCGTCAGGTACTTGACCAGCTCGTACGCCACCTCCTTGTTCGCCGAGCCGGCCGAGATGTAGGCGCCCTCGATCGTCATCCAGGGGCGCATCGGCTTCTTCGTCGCGTCGACGATCGGCAGCACCGCGAAGCCGACGTTGATCTTGCGGTCGATGTCGCCGACGAACCACGGGCCGTTGATGACCATCGCGGCCTTGCCCTCGTTGAACATCGACGCGATCAGCGCCTCGCTCGGCTCGGTGGGCAGCACGCCGTCGGTCTTGTACCAGGTCATCATCTGGTTCAGCGACGCGACGGTGGCCGGGCTGTTGAGGGTCAGCTTGCCGTCCTTGTCGAACACGCTGCCGCCGAAGGCGTTCATCAGCGCCGAGTGGAAGTAGAAGTTGGTGTACCAGTACGCCAGCCCGTAGCGGCCCGACTGCGCGTTGGTCAGCGACTTGGCCAGCCGGATCATCTCGCCGGTGGTCTTGGGCGGCTCCTTGACCAGGTCCTTGTTGTAGATCAGCGTGGGCATCTTGTAGTTGATCGGCAGGCCCCACACGCCGCCCTTGTAGGTCATCGCATCGAGCATGCCCGGCAGCAGCCGGTCCTTGGTCGCCTTGTCGAGGAAGAAGTCGATCGGCTCGACCGTCTTGCCGGCCTCGATCCAGCCGCCCAGCCGGTCCTGGGCGTAGATGAAGACGTCCGGCCCGCGCCCGCGCGGCACGGCGGCGCTGATGCGGTCGGCGTAGGCGTCGTAGGGAATCGCCAGCGTCGACACCTTCATGCCCCTGGCGGCCGGCGTCTTGGCGAAGTTGTCGACGACCTTCTCGAAGGCGGCCTTCTCGGCCGCCCGGTAGGCGTGCCAGACGACGAGCTCGCCGCCGGACTGCGCGAGGGCGCCCGCCGCCAGGGCGAGCGAAGCGGCGGCAATGGTGGTCTTGATCAAGGTGGACAGCATGGTCGGCTCCTGCGTCGTACGGGGTTCAACTCAGGCGTTGTTCGGTGACGGGGTCGAACAGGTGCATCGCCTCGGTCTTGACCTTCAGCGTGATCGGGTCGCCCGGCGCCGGCAGCGCGGTGTGGCTGCGCAGCCGCCCGGACACCGTCTCGCCGTGGACCTGGAAGTGCACGATGACCTCGTGGCCCAGCGGCTCGAGGATCTCGATCGTGCCGGTGATGCCGCAGTCGCTTTGCCAGTCGATCTCGTGCGCCGCCCCGATGTGCTCGGGGCGGATGCCCAGCACCACGTCGCGGCCGCGGTGCTGCAGTGCCGCGGCGCGGAATGCCTCCGACACCGGCATGCGCACGCCGTGGCACAGCACGTCGCGGCCGTCGTCGCTGAGCCTGGCCTTGAGCAGGTTCATCTTCGGCGTGCCCATGAAGCCGGCGGTGAAGAGGTTCGCCGGCGTGTCGTAGATCTCCATCGGCGTGCCGATCTGTGTCAGGTTGCTCACGCCCGGGTCCTTGCCGCAAGGGCGCAGCACCGCGATGCGGTGGCCCATCGTCATCGCCTCGACCTGGTCGTGGGTGACGTAGACGGTGGTCGTCTTCAGCCGCCGCTGCAGCTTCGAGAGCTCCGCGCGCATGTGCACCCGAAGCTCGGCGTCCAGGTTCGACAGCGGCTCGTCGAACAGGAACACGCTCGGGTTGCGCACGATCGCGCGGCCGAGCGCCACCCGCTGGCGCTGGCCGCCCGACAGCGCCTTCGGCTTGCGGTCGAGGAACGCGTTCAGGCCGAGCGTCTCGGCCGCCTCCTGGACCCGCTTGCGGATCTCGGCTTCCGGGATCTTGCGGATCTGCAGCCCGAAGGCGATGTTGTCGTACACCGTCATGTGCGGATACAGCGCATAGCTCTGGAACACCATCGCGATGTCGCGGTCCTTCGGGTGCACGTCGTTGACGACCCGGTCGCCGATCTTCAGCGTGCCGCTGGTGATGCTCTCCAGCCCGGCGATCATGCGCAGCACGGTCGACTTGCCGCAGCCCGACGGGCCGACGAAGACCATGAACTCGCCGTCCCTGATCTCGAACGTGAGGTCGCGGATCACGTCGACGCCCGGCGTGTACGACTTGCCGATGTGGTCCAGCGTGATCGAAGCCATCGCCTGCTCGACTGCCTGCGGCTAGGGGCGAACCGGCGCCAGGATGCGCACCGACCGCGCCGCCATCTCGACGGCCAGCCGCCCGTCGACGGCGTTCACGTCGTGCCCGTCCAGGCGGTCCCGCCACGCGGCGGGCCAGTCGGCGGGCAGCGCGACGTCGGCGCGGCCGGGCTGGTCCTCGCGATGGACTAGGACGACGACGCGGTCCCCGCTCGCGGGATCGTGGCGGCCGAACGCGAGCACCGGATCCTGCGGCCGGGTCAGCATCTCGTAGCCGCCCTGCGTCAGCGCCGGATGCTCGCGGCGGATGCGGATCAGCGCCTTGTAGAACTCGCGCATCGACTCGTCGCGCGCGATCCCCTTGCCGGGCTGGATGTCGCGCTCGCCCCAGGGCATCGGGTTGCGGTTGAACGGCCAGTCGTGGCCGCCGCGGGCGACCTCTTCGCCGTAGTAGACGACGGGAATGCCGAGCGAGGTCATCTGCAGCGCGGCGCACAGCCGGAAGCGGGCACGATCGCCGCCGAGCGTGCCGAGCATCATCGGCTCGTCGTGACTGGAGAGGTAGTGCGCGAGGTGGTAGCCCGGCCGCACCTGGTGGCGCGAGCGCAGGTAGGCTGCGTAGGCCACCGTGCGCCCGCGCCCCTGCACCCAGGCTTCGCAGCTGCCCTTGAAGCTGAAATCGAAGCCCGCGTCGACCTCGTCACGCGCGAAGAAGCCGTCGAGCGACTGCGCGGTGCCGCCCCAGACCTCCGCCAGCAGGAAGAACTGCGGCCCCAGCTCGGCGCGCGTGCGCCGGCGGTGCTCGGCCCAAAAGTCGCCGTCGATGTGCTTGTAGGTGTCGAGGCGGAAGCCGTCGACGCCGGCGCGCCGGGCCAGCGCGATGTTGGCCCGCAGCACGTGGTCGCGGACCTCGGGCAGTTCGGTGCGCAGATCGGGCAGCCCGCCGACGGCGCAGGTCACCGGCTCGACCTCGCAGTTGCCCTCGCCCCTGCGGACCCACGGCTGGCCGTCGCTGGTGCGGCGGTCGGCGTACTTGGACGTGTACCCGGTGTGGTTGTAGACGACGTCGAGCAGCACCTTGATGCCGCGCGCGCGGGCTTCGTCGACCAGGCGCTTCAGGTCGTCGGCGGCGCCGAAGCGCGGCTCGATCGCCTCGAAATCGTGGATCCAGTAGCCGTGGAAGGGCTCGTGCACGAACGCCGGCGCGCCCGGCGCCTGGGCCGGCATGCCGCGCGCCTGCTGCAGCTGCACCGGATTGATCCACAGCGCCGTCACGCCGAGGTCGCGCAGTTCGTCGAGCTGCGCGGTGAGCCCCTTCAGGTCGCCGCCGTGCCAGCCCCCGGGGTTGCGGCGGTCCACGCCGCGGTTGTTCGTGGCGTCGCCGTCGGCGAAGCGATCGATCAGGACGAAGTACAGAACTTCGCGCGACCAGTCGGCCGCGCCTGCGCAAAGCGACAGCAATGCCAACGCGACGGCTGCCAGCCCCCTCCGCGCGCCGCCCGCCCCGTTGGACCGCAATTCGACTGTCTCCTGCCACCGGCGGGCACGCCGCGTGCCGTCGCCTGTTGGTTCTCGTTCTTCTGGATTCTGGTAGCCAAACTACAGCCTCCTCCCCGGGAGTTTCCCCTAGGGCCAGTCCGCCGCACGCGCGCGTAAGCTGCGGAACTGCCCTGCCAGACTTGCGTTCTGAGGCCTCGTCGGCCAAAGGCTGAAGCTCGGAATGTTGTTTCACTACATCGACGCGCGCCCTGCCCTGGCCCGGTACCGCGTCAACTCGGCATGACGGCGGCGTGCCCGCGCCGCTCGCGGCTGCTCGGCGACATCGGCGGCACGAACGCGCGCTGGGCCTGGCAAGGCCCGGGTGACCGGCTGCCGCAGCGCGTCGTCGTGCACCGTTGCGCCGACCACGCCTCGGCGGTCGCCTCGGCCGAGCGCTACCTTGCCGACGAGGGGCTGCCGGCCCCGGACGAGATCGGCCTGGGAGTCGCGACCGCGGTGACCGGCGACGAAGTCCGCCTGACCAACAGCCCGTGGGCGTTCTCGATCGAGGGCCTGCGGGCCGCCCTCGGCGCCCGGCGCTGCGTCGTGATCAACGATTTCACCGCGCTCGCGCTCGCGGTGCCGGTGCTCAGCCCCGACGAGCGCACGGCCATCGGCGGCGGCGCCGCGGTGGCCGGCTGCGCGATCGGCGTCATCGGTCCCGGCACCGGCCTGGGAGTCTCGGGCCTGGTGCCCGACGGCTCGGGCGGCTGGCTGCCGCTGGCCGGCGAGGGCGGCCACGTGACGCTCGCGGCCGCCGACGATGCCGACGCGCAGTTGCTCGCGCGGCTGCGCGCGCGCTTCGGGCACGTGTCGGCGGAACGCGTCGTGTCGGGCCCCGGCCTGGTGGAGGTCTACACCGCGCTGTGCGAGCGCGACGGCGTCGGGCCGCCGGCACGCGGTCCGCGCGAGATCGGGCTGGCCGCCGCCGACGCCAGCGACGCGCGCGCTGTCGAAGCGGTGCGGCTGTTCTGCGGCTTTCTCGGCAACGTCGCCGGCAACCTGGCGCTGACGCTCGGCGCACGCGGCGGGGTCTATCTCGGCGGCGGCGTGCTGCCGCGCCTGGGCGCCGCGTTCGACCACGCGCTGTTCCGCCACCGCTTCGAGGACAAGGGCCGGTTCGCCGGCTACCTGCGCGCCGTCCCGACGTGGCTGATCACCGCCACCGCGCCGGCGCTGCGCGGCGCCTCGCGCGCGCTCGACCTGGCACAGCGCTAGGCGTCCCGACCGCCGCCGATGTCCGCCCCGCCGTTCGATTCGCCGCGGCTGATCGTCGACGTCGGCGCGACCTATGCCCGGTTCGCGGTCGAGACCGCGCCGGGCATCCACCGGCACGCGGCCACCCTGCGCTGCACCGACCACGCCGACTTCGCCTCCGCCGTCACGGCCTTCGTCGCCACCTTGCCGCCGGCCACGGCGATCGCCCATGCGGCGGTGGCGATCGCCAACCCGGTCGAGGGCGACCACGTGCGGATGACCAACTTCCCGTGGCAGTTCTCGATCGAGCAGACGCGCCAGCGGCTGGGGCTGCGCACGCTGGTCGTCGTCAACGACTTCACCGCGCTGGCGATGGCGATTCCGCGCCTGGCGCCGCACCAGCGGCGGCAGGTCGGCGGCGGTGCGGCGCGCGAGCGCAGCGTGATCGGGCTGCTCGGCGCCGGCACCGGGCTCGGGGTCTCGGGGCTGATCCCGGTCGACGACGGCTGGTTCTCGCTCGGCTCGGAAGGCGGGCACGCGAGCTTCGCGCCGGCCGACGACCGCGAGCTCGCGATCCTCGAGCACGCGCGGCGGCTGCACGGCCACGTCTCGTTCGAGCGCCTGCTGTCGGGCCCCGGGCTGGAGCTGATCCACGCCGCGCTCGGCCGACGCCGCGACCCGGCCGGCGCCGCGGCGCTGCGGGCACCCGAGATCACCCGCCGCGCGATGGCCGGCACCGACCCGCTGTGCGTCGAGACGGTCGAGGCCTTCTGCTGCATGCTCGGCACCGCGGCGTCGAACCTCGCCGTCACCCTCGGCGCGCTCGGGGGCGTCTACATCGGCGGCGGCATCGTGCCGCGGCTGGGCGAGCACTTCGACCGTTCGGGCTTCCGCGCCCGCTTCGAGGCCAAGGGCCGCTTCGGCGCCTACCTGGCCGCGATCCCGACCTTCGTCATCACGGCCGAGCACGCGACTTGGCTCGGCGTCTCGGCGATCCTCGACGCGCAGCTGCGCCGGCTCGAGGCCGCCTCGTCGAGCATGATCGAGCGCGTGCGCCGCGCCCGCAACGCGCTGCCGCCGGCCGAGCGCAAGGTCGCCGACCTCGTGCTCGCGCGTCCGCGCCAGCTGCTCGGCGAGCCGATCGCCGACATCGCGCGCGCGGCCGAGGTCAGCCAGCCGACCGTGATCCGGTTCTGCCGCTCGCTCGGCTGCGAGGGGCTGTCGGACTTCAAGCTGCGCCTGGCCTCGGGCCTGGGCGGCACGATCCCGGTCACGCACAGCGTCGTCACCGGCGCCGATTCGGCGCTCGAGATCGGGGCCAAGGTGCTCGACAACACGGCCTCGGCGATCCTGCAGGTGCGCGAGCACCTCCACCGCGAGGCGCTCGACCAGGCGCTGTCGCTGCTGCTGGCGTGCCGGCGCGTCGAGTTCTACGCCGTCGGCCAGTACGGCGTCGTGGCCGAGGACGCGCAGTACAAGTTCCTGCGCTGCGGCAAGCCCAGCGTCGCCTACACCGACGCGCGGCTGCAGCGGCTGGCCGCCGCCGTGCTGACCGAGCATGAGGTCGTCGTCGCGATCAGCCCGACCGGGCGCGTGCCCGAGCTGCTGGCGGCGGTCGACGTCGCGCGCGAACGCGGGGCGGCGGTGATCGCGATCACCCACGGCCAGTCGCCGCTGGCACGCAAGGCCGACGTCGCGCTGTTCGTCGACCACGCGGAGGACCCCGACACGCAGATGCCGATGGTCGGCCGCATCCTGAACCTGCTCGTGATCGACATCCTCGCCGTCGGCGTCGCGATGCGCAGCCCGGCACCGGCGGCTGCCGGCGGGCTGGAATCCGACGACGCCGCCGGACCCCCGCCCGGCGACGGCAGCGCGGTGCGCCTGCGCACGGCCGCGCCGGCGCAGCACGCGCCCGGTACCGCCGGGCTGGCGCACCTGACCTCGCACGGCGGCGGCTGACCTGCGGCGCGGCGGCGGGCGCGCCGCGGGTGCCCCGCTGCGCCGTCAGCGCTGGCGCACGCAGTCCACGCCGTAGCGCGGGCGGCCGTCGTCGCCCTCCTCCTCGATCAGGCCGTGGACGTCGGTCGCGAAGCCGGGGAACGCGGCGTTGAACGCGCGCGTGAAGCGCAGGAAGTCGACGATCTTGCGGTTGAAGCGTTCGCCGGGGATCAGCAGCGGGATGCCCGGCGGGTACGGCGTCAGCAGCGACGTCGTCACCCGCCCCTCGAGCTCGTCGATCGGCACGCGCTCGGTGTCGCGGTGGGCGATGCGCGCATAGGCGTCGGTGGGCGTCATCGCCGGCTGCAGATCCGACAGGTACATCTCGGTCGTCAGCCGCGCCACGTCGCCCTGAGCATACATCTCGTGGATCGCCTGGCACAGGTCGCGCAGCCCCATGCGCTCGTAACGCGCGTGCTTGGCGACGAACTCGGGCAGGATGCGCCACAGCGGCGCGTTGCGGTCGTAGTCGTCCTTGAACTGCTGCAGCGCCGTCAGCAGCGTGTTCCAGCGGCCCTTCGTGATGCCGATCGTGAACATGATGAAGAACGAGTACAGCCCCGTCTTCTCGACGACGACGCCGTGCTCGGCGAGGAACTTGGTGACGATGCTGGCCGGGATGCCCGTCTTCGCGAAGCGCCCGGCCACGTCCAGGCCCGGGGTGATGATGGTGCTCTTGATCGGGTCGAGCATGTTGAAGCCCGGCGACACCTCGCCGAAGCCGTGCCAGTCGGCGCCGGCCTCGAGCACCCAGTCGCTCGCGCGGCCGATGCCCTCGTCGGCGAGCCGCTCGGGGCCCCAGACGGTGAACCACCAGTCGTGGCCGAACTCGCGCTCGACCTTGCGCATCGCGCGCCGGAAGTCCAGCGCCTCCTTGATGCTCTCCTCGACCAGCGCGGTGCCGCCGGGCGGCTCCATCATCGCCGCGGCGACGTCGCAGCTGGCGATGATCGCGTACTGCGGCGACGTGCTGGTGTGCATCAGGTACGCCTCGTTGAAGAGGTGGCGGTCCAGCCGCACCTGCTGCGAGTCCTGCACCAGCACCTGCGAGGCCTGCGACAGGCCGGCCAGCAGCTTGTGCGTCGACTGCGTCGAGTACACCATCGTCGACGCCGGGCGCGCGCGCTTCTTGCCCATCGCGTGGTAGCTGCCGTAGAACGGGTGGAACGCCGCGTGCGGCAGCCACGCCTCGTCGAAGTGCAGGGTGTCGATCCAGCCGTCGACCATGCCCTTGATCGTCTCGGTGTTGTAGAGCACGCCGTCGTAGGTGCTCTGCGTCAGCGCCATGATGCGCGGGCGGACCTTCTTCGCATCCACGCCGGCCAGCAGCGGGTTGGCGGCGATCTTCTTCTCGATCGCCGAGCGCGAGAACTCGGTCTGCGGGATCGGGCCGATGATCCCGTAGTGGTTGCGCGTGGGCGTCATGAACACCGGCACCGCGCCGGTCATGATGATGCTGTGCAGGATGCTCTTGTGGCAGTTGCGGTCGACGACGACCACGTCGCCCGGCGCCACCGTGTGGTGCCAGACGATCTTGTTGCTCGTGCTCGTGCCGTTGGTGACGAAGAAGCAGTGGTCGGCGTTGAAGATGCGCGCGGCGTTCTTCTCGCTGGCCGCCACCGGGCCGGTGTGGTCGAGCAGCTGGCCGAGTTCCTCGACGGCGTTGCACACGTCGGCGCGCAGCATGTTCTCGCCGAAGAACTGGTGGAACATCTGCCCGACCGGGCTCTTCAGGAACGCCACGCCGCCCGAGTGCCCCGGGCAGTGCCACGAGTACGAGCCGTCCTGCGCGTAGTCCATCAGCGCCTTGAAGAACGGCGGCGCCAGCCCGTCGAGGTAGGCCTTGGCCTCGCGGATGATGTGCCGCGCGACGAAGTCCGGCGTGTCCTCGAACATGTGGATGAAGCCGTGCAGCTCGCGCAGGATGTCGTTCGGGATGTGCTGGCTCGTGCGCGTCTCGCCCGACAGGTAGATCGGGATGTCGGCGTTGCGGAAGCGGATCTCGCGGATGAACTTGCGCAGCGCCTCGACCGCCGGGCCCTCCTGCCCGGGCTGGCCCCCTTCGGCGGCGATCTCCTCGTCGTCGATCGACAGGATGAACGCGCTGGCGCGGCTTTGCTGCTGCGCGAACTGGCTGAGGTCGCCGTAGCTCGTCGTGCCGAGCACCTCGAAGCCCTCCTTCTCGATCGCCTGCGCGAGCGCGCGGATGCTCAGCCCCGACGCGTTCTCGGAGCGGAAGTCCTCGTCGATGATGACGATCGGGAAGTGGAAGCGCAGCATGGTGGCCAACCTCGTCGGCGGCTGCCGGCCGCCGTTCAGCAACAGCGGGCGCAGTGTAGGCCGAAGATGGCGACCGCTTCGATGCCATGCCGCCTGCCGCCGTCGACCACCTACACGGCCGCGAGCCTGCCGCCACGCCAACGGCGCGCCGGCCGAAGACCACTGGGCTAAGGGCGCGACCGCCACATGACGGGCGCACGCACACCCGCCAGGCGGCACCACTGCGCGATCTGAGCGATCACTGCATCGGTGACCCGGACCCCGATATTGCGGGTTCCGGCGGTGTCGCAGCCCTGGCCACCGATGTGGACGCCGATCTGGATGCGCGTGTCGCCTGCACCGAGCAGCCAAATGGGGCTGCCGCTGCTGCCGGGCATCGTATCGACGCGATGCCGCAGCAGGCCGTCCGTCGTCGCCACGGTCTCGACGCCCTCTGAATGACGCCACATCGTGCCGGGGTGGGCGCTCTGCTTGTCGCCGGGGAAGCCAGCCACGGTCACACGAATCGCCGAACGCGCAGCCGCACGGGCCTGCAGTGGCATGAAGCGCGTGGGGCGCGTGAACGCTCGCGGCAGCACAATGATCCCGTAGTCGGTCGCGGTGCAGGGGCGGTAGTCGCCTCGCGTGCGGAAGGCGCTGCGGTTCACGGTCTGGCTCGGCGGCTGGCCGGTGCTGCGCAAGGCGGGACGTGGCGAGTCGAACGCGGCGCCCGGCGTGATGCGCAGCGGTCTGTCGCCCGCGTCTCGCAGGACATGTCCCGCGGTCAGCACGACCCGCGGCGCGACCAGGTTGCCCGTGCCCCATGCAGAGAAGCCGCCAGCGGAACGCCGCTGGACGTAACGGATCGGGCTGAATGGGAAGAGGCGGGTCGAGGGATTGCGCGCCTGCGGCGACACCCGGACACGGTCGTCGGTGCCGACGATGCCGTAGTCGGCCTCCATCGCATCCCATTCGTCCGCTTCGTCGGCCTCCATGTCGTCGAATGCGTCGTCGAGGAAGGCTTCCTCTTCCAGGGTGTCCGCGTTCGATTCGTCGAACCTCTGCGCGGGACTGCGGCGTTCGCTGGACAGAAACTCGTCCATCAGGTCATCGTCATAGGGGTGCATGGTGGCCACCTCGAGCATCGTGTCGTCTCAGGCTCGCAGCGAATCGGGTCGGGCACCGAGGCTTCATCGGGTGCGACCCGGCATCGCCGACCCGAACGCGAGCCCGTCCCGATCGGATGGTGTCAGCCCGCGGGACCGACAGTCGGCGAAGAACTGACCACGCACGAAACCGGGCCGAAGGCGAGTCGCGTTGACACCCTCTGCCTGGGCTGAACGAATCGCACGCGATGAATGGGCCCATCCAGGGCGTGCCCGTTCGACCGGTTGGCGCACCGAACGGCGAGTTCACGGTGCGCAGAGCTCGCTGCCGGGACGTCGTCATTCGTCGGCAGGCCGGGCGGCCGTGCGGAACGCCAGCCGCGGGGGCATCTCGTGCAGCACACGCCGGCGGCGTGCGTCCATGTCGATCAGCGTCGGCCGTTCGCGCGGCGGCGATGCCGCTCGGACGCCGAGCACAGGCGCGAGATTGGCGTCGCGCCGCAGCACCGGTCGAAGAGCGGCAGCAGGCCCGGTGAGCAGCGCCGTGACTCCCGGTCCATGGCCGCTGACCGTGCTGTCGCCATGCACGACGACGCCGAACGTCACCCGCCCTGCTCGGTAAGACGGGCCGCGGCGTGCGTCTGCATCGGTGATGGCGACGAGGTCTCCGAAGCGCAGGCTGCCCAGACGGTAGCGCTCGCGGGTGGCGCGATCGAAGAGCGAGACGTCGTAATCGCCGCGCCAGGCCGTGTTCTTGCCCAGGCCCGATCCCATCACCGTCGAGGGGATCAGGTGCGTCACCGGCACGTGCAGCACGCCGCCGACGTCGAAGAGCCCCCAGCGCGCCAGCAACCGCGGCGAACAGTTGAGCACCTCGACGTGCGGATGGTCGAGCAGCCGCAGACCGAGACCGTGGGCGACGATGCGCAGCCGGTCGCCGATCGAAAGCCGCAACAGCACCGGCAGCGGGAAGTCCACCAGCACGTGGTTGATGCCGCCGTGCTTGCCGGTGACGACGCCGACCGCGCCGGTGCACGGCCCGCTCGTCACCTGCACCCGGTTGCCGACGCAGGCGTAGGTGATCAGCGCATTGTTCGGGCCGTCGCGCGGGCCGACCACTTCGCGCCCGTTGTTGTGGACCGCCACACCGGGCTCGACGTGGTCGCCCGCGAGGCCGACGCAGGGATCGCCGATGCGACGGTTGAGCACGACGCCGCCGGTGCCGGGCAGCACGCGGGGCACGCCGTCGTGCCCGATGCGGTACGGGTTGCTGCGCGCCACCGGATGCGCGACCTGGCCGGCCACCGTCACCGCCACCAGCTCGTCGGCGTTGATGCGCGGCCCTGACCGCCCCCGCTGCCCCGCTGTCGCGTCGCGCCGCCAAGGCGGATCGTGTGTCACAGCCAGTACCACCAGGCCCGCGCGCCGGTCCAGGGGTCGGCGTCGTCGCCGGCATCGCCCGGCGCGTCGGCCTCGACGCTCGCATGGAGCACTGCCAGCCGCGGCATCGCCTCCACCAAAGCCGCGAGCCCCGCCGCGGCCAGGGCGTCGCGCAGGTGGGCGCGCTCGGCAGCGAAGATCGAATCGGCCGGCAGCGGCTGCAGCAGCGTCGGCTCGACGCCGACGCGCTGCAGTGCGAGCACGGCCCAGGGCGTGGGCGGCGAACCCTCGGCCGCGGCCGCGCACAGCACCGGCGCGCCGTCGAAGAGCGCCGACACCGCCGCGGCATCGAGCGCCGCCGGCTCGGGGTCGAACGTCCAGCGCGGCGCGGCGCGCGAGCGGCGCACCATCGTCGCCGCGGCCCATTCGCGCACCGGCTCGAGGTCCGTCGCGCCGCCGCTTTCGGCGCCCGCGGCGACCCACACCACCGACTCCGCCGGCCGCGCCGCCGTGCCGGTCTGGCGCTGCCAGCGCGCCTGCAGCGCCCCCGCGAGCCACTCGTACTGCTCGACGTCGGCCGGCTCGGCGCTGTCGCCCAGCACCGACTCGGGCAGCCGGTCACCGATCCAGCGGAACGGCAGCGAGCAGGCGTCGCGCGAGGCGCGCAGGTCGCACAACGCCGTGATCGCCGCGGCCGACAGCAGCGGCTGCGGGTCGTTCGCCAGGCGGTCGAGCAGCAGCTCGCTGGCGTCGAGCGTCTGCCAGAGCGAGCGCGTCAGCCAGGGCTCGAGCGTCTGCGCCAGGCGCAGCGCCACCCGCGGCGAAGCGGCGTGCGACAGCAGCAGCACCGGGTCGAGCACGCAGGCCAGCTTGCGCCGGCTGACGGCGACCGAGACGTCGGCGGGCGGCATGGCACCACGTCAGCGACGGGGGCAAGCGCCTCACGCGGCCTGCGGCACGCCGAGCACGCCCTGCAGCGCCGGCGTCACGCCGGGGAAGCCGCGGCCCTCGGGCGTCATCCGGTAGGCGGCGATCCACGCTTCGGCGTGTGCACCCATCGGCCGCACGACGCTCTGGAACAGGATCGGGTCGATCGCCGTCTTGAAGTCGTTGTCGGCGACGAACTGCAGGATCCGGCGCCCGCTTTCCGCCATCTTCGCGCGCTGCGACGGCTCGGCCACCCCGCCCAGGAAGCGGTTGGACACGATCTCGACGACGTCCCACTTCGTATTGGCGTCGAACGCCTTCTTGATGTCGGGCGAATCGAGCAGCTTCAGCACCTGGATCAGGTAGTGGCCGGTCTCCATCGCCAGCGCGAAGACGTTGCCGTAGGTCGAGCGGTCGAGCGCGTAGCGCAGGTCCAGACCGATGCGCTGCACGGTGGCCACGCTGCCGAACGGCCGCTGCTCGATCAGCTGGCCGCCGCGGATCACCTCGCCGATCAGCAGGTCGCGGAAGTACTGACCCACGGCGA
This sequence comes from uncultured Burkholderiaceae bacterium, assembly GCA_938022295.1. Taxonomy (GTDB): domain Bacteria; phylum Pseudomonadota; class Gammaproteobacteria; order Burkholderiales; family Burkholderiaceae_C; genus Calidifontimicrobium. The sequence continues at coordinate 4,715 of CALIDR010000144.1, read as the reverse complement.
CCATGAAACCGACCAGCTGGCGGTGGAAGTTGCGGTTGACCACCCCGCCAGCCGGCGGCGCCGCCGTGCCGTAGTTGAACGCGCGCCGGTACGCGACCATGCGGTCGGCCTTCGTGTAGCGCAGCGGCCGCCACTTCTCGAGCAGGTACAGCCCGCGCGCGCCCGGCCCGCGCTGGATGCGCATCTTCCCGAGGCGAAAGAGACGCAGAAGCGTTTCGACCACTTCGAAGATCTTCATTCGCTCGTGCTGGTAGATGTAGTACAGCTCGGCAGCGGCGTGGAGCTGGCTCGGGACGATCGAGTCGTCGAAGTCGGGGCTGATGTACGGGTAGCCGATCTTGTCGAAACCGGCCTGCCCCTGCGGCCCGAGGCCGATCAGGTCGAAGAAGGCCGCGTCGCTGTCGCCGCCCGAAGCCTGCAGCAGTTCGGCGAACTTCTGCTCGAACTGTGCGCTCAAGCCCTCGCGCTGCTCGGGCGGCAGCGCCTGCAACTGCTCCTGCAGGAAGGTCTCCCACAGCCGCTGAATGGTTTCGGTGGTCTGGAAGCTCATGACGCACTCCTGCGGTTACGCGCTAGCCTACTTGTGACGGGACGCCTTCTTCGCCGGTCCCTGCGTCTGAGCCGCAGAGGTCGGCTTCGCGGTGGGCGACTCACTGCACTGCAACGCCAGCGAGTCGAGCTGCGCCTGCAACTGGGTCAGTCTCTCGTCCAGGCTCTTCGGCTGCGGCTCCAGTTCCGCGACCCGCCGTTCCAGCAAATCGGCCTTCTCCGCGAGCCGCATCAGCCGTTCGTCGATGGACGTCCCGTGTGTCTCCAGCCGCTGCTCCAGCGCATCGATCAAGACGACTTCGGCCGCGATCGAGGTCTGCCATCGGCTCAGTTCGCCGATCGTGGCCGAAGCGATCCCAAAGCGCTCGTCCAGTCCGGCAAGTTGTTGCTCGACATCGGCCAGGTCTGCGCGCAGCTGGTCGACCGACGGCCCGGTGACGAGACCGCGGCGCAGGATGGTGGCAACCCCGGGCCGCGGCGAGGCGCGCGACGGCAGCGGGCCCCAGGGGGCGAACTTGTTCAAGGGCATGGTCGTCTCCGGCAATGGGACTTCGGCTTCGCTAGGCGAGCCGCTTCACGATGTCCTCCAGCGAGCGTTCGAGGTGCTCCGGCACCACAGCCTCGTCAGGCGCGCAATCAGCCGCCACGGCGATCGACTCGGCGGTCTCGGGGTCGGTCGCGCTTGCAGTGGCATCGGCCACGATCGCGAGCGCCCGGTCGACGACCAACGGCAGGACCCCGGCATTGGCGTCGACCGCGTCGCGGAAGACGTCGTCGACGCGGATACAACCCGTCGTCATCTGCTCGATCAAGGCCCGCCACTGCTGGTCGGCGCTGCGCTGCAGGCACAACTCGTCGTGCAGGACCTGGCCGAAGCGCAGCGCCCGCGTCATGCCACCCAGCCAACCGTGATTGGCCGCGAGATTGGCACGGTACGTCGCTTCGTGAGTCGCCCAGTTGCGCGGTGGCAGCAAGGTCGGGACGCCGCCCGATGAGACCGTGACATCGCCGATCGGCCTCAGCAACTGGCGGATGGCATCGAGTTCGTCGCTGACGACGGCCGGGATCTGGCCGAAGAAGCCCGGCGCCGCGATCGTGACCGTCACCGGCGGCGTCGTCGCGAGCGTCCGGTTCCACGGCCACAGGGGCACAGCGGGATCGGGATCGATCACGGCATCGATCAGGTGGCTGTAGGCAGCCGCGCGAACTTCGGGCAACCCGAGATCGGCATCGCCCACGCAGTAGTAGTCGATCGCGCGATCGATGTCGTGGAGGATTTTGTCCAGCACGACCTGGGCCAGAGTGGTGTCGCGATCGCAGGCGCAATCGGTCAGGCAGTCCAGTTCGCGCGCCAGCGCACTGCGCCGGTTGACGAGCTCGATCAGCCGCTGCTCCGCTGGCGCGATGCGAGACGGCCCGTAGAGGCCGTAGTTCAGTACGGCCGGCCGCGCGATGCGCAGCAGACGGAAGCCGCCGGCCGGCACGAAACTGTCGATGAACAGCTGCAGCGCCTCGTGCAGCGTCGCCAGTTCGGGCGACGTGGGGGCGACCTGGCCGATCGTCGTCTGCACGAAGCGGTGCATGCGCGCCAGCGGCGCCCAGGCGGTGGCGCCGATGGCCCGCAAGCCTTGTGTACCGTTGCCGCCGGCGAGCTGGATCAACTCGTCCATCGTGCGGGCGAGCTCGGCCTCGTTCATCAGCGACCGCAGGTCGCCCTGCCCGCGCGCCTCGAGCAGCGTCGTGAGCTGGCGGTAGGCGCGCAGCCCACGAGGCCAGCCGCCGCCCTGGAAGGCGGTCGCCGCGATGCCGTCGACGTTGCGCAGGGCGTTGAGCACCGCGTCGCGCCGCGCCTGCAACTCGCTGTAGGGTGCCTGCAGCAGGTAGCGCCCACCGGCGAAGCCCAGGTTGGCCATCGACTCGCCCATCAGCACCAGCATCACGGAGCATGCCTCGTCGATGCTCTGCGCGAGATTGCGGAAGGCCCGGTTCAGTGCCGGCGTCAGCGCGCCGATCAGGCGGGCCAGGCGGGCGTACTCGCCCAGGTGCCGCCGCACGGCGAACGCGACGTCGCGCTTGTGCGGATCGAGGCCGAGGCGCGCCGCGGCCACGCCCTCGTCGATCGAGCGCTGGATCACCGCCTGCCAGCCCTCGAGTTCGGGCCGGATGTCCTTCGTCAGGTTGTCGCTCAGCAGCATCCGCAGGTCGATGTCGACGTCGTGCTTGGCCTGCTCGAGGTCGACGTTGGTGGCCGTGGGCGGTGGTGCGAGAGATTCGGTGCGCAGCGTCGGCGTGCGCAGGAACGGCAGCCCCTTGGCCTCACCCTCGATCGCCTGCGCGCGGACGTCGCCCTGATACCGATCGGCGAGTGCCTTCGCGACCTGTGCCGGGTCGCGCGGATCGCCGACCTTGAGCTCCCGGCGCAGCAGGTTGTCGATCGCGTCGCGCTGGCGCGAGGGATTGGCGACGGCCGTCGAGGCTGGGGAAGTGGTCGTCATGGTCGTACTCTCCGTCAACAGGGCATGCGTCGGTGGTATGCGATGGCGTCGTCAGGCGGCCAAGCGCAGCGACTCGCGCGGCCGCGTCGCCGCTGGCGGCGGCACGCGCGCGCTCGCCGGCGGCGCGCCCACCGCCGGCGGCGCTGCAGCGCCGTTCAGCTCGTCGATCACGCGCGCCGCCAGCCGCTGCGGCGGCACGCGGCCGGTCTGCAGCGCGTAGTGCGCCGCGCTCACCAAGTGCCGCGGTGCGAGCGCCGTCGAGCGGCCTTCGGCGAGGCGGCGTGCGCCGTCGCGGATCGCGGCTTCGTCGTCGCGGCCGAAGGGGATCACGTCGACGAGCGCGCGCTGGGCGAGGTTGCGCCGGGTCTGGAACGCGATCTCGTCGACGACCATCGGCACCAGCCGCGGCGCGCTGGCCATCAGTGCCGGCGGGATGCGGTGGCGGCCCTGCGGGCGGTACAGCGCCTGCCACACGCGCAGCAGCCGCGTCGCGTCGGCGGTGAAGCCGAGCCGGCGCATCATCTCGGCGAGCAGGTACACGCGCAGGTACGCCGTCGGGTGCGCGCCGCCGGGCCGGTACGTCAGCGTGCGCGGTGCCGGGTGGGCGAGGAAGTCGGCCATGCCCCAGGCGGCCGCCGGGCCGCCGAGCAGGATCGCGGCGAGGTCGGCGAACACCTCCTTGTGCCAGCGCCCGTAGACGGTGGCGAGGAACGGGTCGCGCGCCGAGCCCATCACGCGGCGCAGCACGGCCTGCCGGTTCTCCTGCCAAATGCCGAGATCAGCCTGCAAGTTGTGCGCTACCTCGTGCAAGAACACGCTCTGCCAGGGCTGGTCGCGGTCCCAGGGAATGCGGATCAGCGGGAACGGGTTCGCCTCGCCGAGCAGCCGCGACAGCGATACGCCGCGGCGCATCGTCGCCGGCGAGTAGCCGTGCTCCATGTAGCACACCGGCTTGAGCAGCGGGCCGTCGAAGATGCGCGGCGCGGCCTGGCGGATGGCGGCGTAGCAGTCCTCGGCGATCACGTCGTGCGCGGCGAGCGCCGGGCCGAAGCTCGTGCCGCGCTGCGCGAACACCTCGTAGAACATGCCGAACAGGCGCCGCGCGCGGTCCAGTTCGCGCTCGACGAGCGCGATGTCGACCAGCACCTGTGCGAGCGGGCGGCGCGCCCATTCGTCGCGCAGCGCGGCGAAGCGGGCGCGGATGCGCTGCTCGACCTTGGCCAGCCGCGCGTTGGCCGCAGCGAAGTGGCGCGGCGACGGCGCGTACGGCATGTCCTGCGCGCGCAGGCCGACGAACGCGTTGTCGATCCGGGCGAGCCGGCTCAGCCGCGCCGACAGGCCGTGGATCTTGCCCTGCAGGAAACGGCGGGCGTCCATCGCCGGCTCGCGTTGTTCGTGGGTGGGCGTGCGCCGATGCCCGCGTTCAGCGCCCGCGGATGTGGATCGTCACCGGGCCGCGCAGCGTCAGCCGATGCCCGCAGCGCGGGCAGCCGCCCACCGGCACCATGCCGGGCCGGCGGACGACGCCGGGGCGCACCACCGGCGCGGTGGCGGCCACGCGCCGGGCCACCGGCGTGACGACGCGCGCCACCACCCGGGCGGCCTGGCCGCGCGGCGTGGCGCGACGCGCGGGTGCCACCAGCGGCCGTGCGAGGCGCCGCACCACCTGCG
>CALIDR010000143.1 GCA_938022295.1 uncultured Burkholderiaceae bacterium | reverse complement strand
CGACACCGACTGGCGCGTCGTGGGCGTCGACGACGCCGAGTTCCCGGCCTACTACCGGGTGATCTGCAACCGCCACGTGAGCGAGTTCAGCGACCTCGACCTCGCCGAACGCGACCGCTGCATCGCCCTGGTGACGGCCATCGAGCAGGAGTTGCGCCAGCAGCTCAAGCCCACCAAGGTCAATCTGGCCTCGCTCGGCAACGTGACGCCGCACCTGCACTGGCATGTCGTCGCCCGATTCGCCTGGGACAGCCGCTTTCCGCAGCCGATCTGGGGGGCGGTGCAGCGCGCCGCGGACCCCGCGGCGCTGGCCGCCGTCGCCGCGGCGCTCCCCGAGGTCGACAAGCCGCTCGCCGAGCGTCTGCACTACGCCTGAGGGCGATGCACCGCTTCGGTGGCGGTCTGCCGGACCGCCGAAACATCTGGTCACAAATGGGCGAGGTTTTGCATCAATCCGGTGCCGTCCGACGGCGCGCGCGCCCTGTGAACTTTGCACGGCGCTTGCTACAGTGTGTTCACGGGTGGCGACAGCGGAGAACCCCGTATTCGAGGGGTACCGCACGGTTTCCGGACTGCTATAAACGCGGCAGATGTTCTCATGCTTCTCTGGCCCGTCGTGGTGGCGGGCCAGGGTCAACGAAACACGAAACAGGAGTGAGTGCGATGAAGCTGAAGACATTGGCGACGGCGGCGGCGCTGGCGGTCGCGGGGGTGCCGGTTTGGGCCGGTGGGGGCAATTTTGGTGTCTTGCCGCCGAGCGCTTCGTTTTCGAACACGGTGACAGGAGCATTCACGGACACGTGGACGTTCAATTTGGGGCAGACCTCTGCAGTTGCCGCCTCGCTGACGAACGTGGAGGTCACCTTTGCGGGCTTCGGTACATCCGGAGGGATCCTCGGCTTTGCCGCGACGTTGAACGGGATCCCCTTGGTTGGTCCGACATCGACGGTCAATGTGCCGCCGATCACGGTGACGACCAAGGTGCTTGCAGGCGGTGGTGTTTTCCCTGCCGGAAGCATGTACACGCTGGTTGTGACTGGAACGGGCATAACGGGGCCGTCAGCGTCGTACGGGGGGAGCATCACCGCCGTACCCGTTCCGGAGCCCGAGACCTACGCGATGATGCTCGCGGGTCTCGGCGTGGTCGGTTTCCTCGCGGCGCGTCGTCGCAAAGTGAGCTGATCTCTGGGACAGCCCGGGCGTTTTCGGGCCACTTGAGACGACGGCGCCTTCGGCGCCGTCGGCGTTTCTGGGTACTACACGTCGGGCTCGCACCTCTTCGATCGGAGGCTGCTGCAGGCACGGCCAGCCCACAGGGCGCCGTGCGCTATCCTTCGTTGTGGATTTAGTGGTCAGTCCGATGAACGCCGCCCAGCCCCGCGCCCGCCTGACCGCGGCCGCCTACCTCGACTGGGAGGCGGCGCAGCCCGAACGGCACGAGTTCGTCGACGGCGAGGTCTACGCGATGACCGGTGCGCGGCTGGCCCACAACGTCATCGCTGGCAACGCCTTCGCCTTCCTTCGTGACCGCCTGCGCGGCACGCCGTGCCGCGTCTACATGGCCGACGTGAAGCTGCACGTCGAGGCGGCCGACGCCTACCTCTACCCCGACGTGATGGTCAGCTGCGAAGCCCGCGACCGCACGTCGGACCGCGAGGTGGCCATCCGCTGGCCGTGGCTCGTCATCGAGGTGCTGTCGGAGGCGACCGCGGCATACGATCGCGGGCGCAAGTTCGCGCTCTACCGCCAGGTGCCGACGCTGACGCACTACCTGCTCGTCGAGCAGAGCCGCCCGAGCGCCGATCTGTACGTGCGCAACGCCGAGGGTCTATGGGTGCTGCACCCGCTCGCCGTGGGCGACGTGATGCGCGTTCCCGAGCGCGGCATCGAGTGGCCCGTGGCCACGCTGTTCGATGACGTCGATTTCGACACCGCCGCCGACGCGGCGGCGCCTCCACTCGCCTAGGACGCTCTCATGGCCGGTCTCGACCGCACCAGCCCCCAACCGACCGCGATCACGGTGCACCAGCAGTCGCGCGTACTGCAGATCGCGTTCGACGACGGCGCCGAGTTCCATATCCCGTTCGAGCTGATGCGCGTGTACTCGCCGTCGGCCGAGGTCCAGGGCCACGGCCCGGGGCAGGCGGTGCTGCAGACCGGCAAGCGCGCGGTCGAGATCGTCGGCCTCGAGCCGGTGGGCCACTACGCGATCCAGCCCACGTTCTCCGACGGCCACGCGTCGGGCATCTTCTCGTGGGACTACCTGTACTTCCTCGGCTCCCAGCAGCAGGAACTGTGGCAGGACTACGAGCGCCGGCTCGCCGAGGCCGGGGTCGACCGCGACGCGCCGATGGCCGAGCAGGCCGCCGGCGGCGCCTGCGGGCACCACTGAGGCGGCGTCGATGGGCGAGACGCACTTCGGCTTCCAGACCGTCGACGAGCGGGAGAAGGCGCAGCGCGTGCGCGGCGTCTTCGACTCGGTGGCGCCGAAGTACGACCTGATGAACGACCTGATGTCGCTCGGCCTGCACCGGGCGTGGAAGGCGTACACGGTCGCGGTGGCCAACCTGCGCGAGGGCCAGCAGGTGCTCGACATCGCCGGCGGCACCGGCGACCTGGCGCGCGCGTTCGCGCGCAAGGTCGGGCGCAGCGGCACCGTCGTGCACACCGACATCAACCTCGCGATGCTCACCACCGGCCGCGACCGCCTGCTCGACGAGGGCATCGCGCTGCCCACCGTGGTGTGCGACGGCGAACGCCTGCCGTTCCGCGACGGGCGCTTCGACCTCGTCAGCGTCGCCTTCGGCCTGCGCAACATGACGCACAAGGAGCAGGCGCTGGCCGAGATGGCGCGCGTGCTCAAGCCGGGGGGCAGGCTGCTCGTGCTCGAGTTCTCGAAGGTCGCCAAGCCGCTCGAGGCGGCGTACGACTGGTACTCGTTCAACGTCCTGCCGCGGCTGGGCCAGTGGGTGGCCGGCGACGCCGACAGCTACCGGTATCTCGCCGAGTCGATCCGCATGCACCCGGACCAGGAGACGCTGAAGGCGATGATGAAGGCCGCCGGCTTCGGCCACGTCGACGTGCACAACCTCACCGGGGGCATCGTCGCCCTGCACGTCGGCGTGCGCTGCTGACGGCGCCGGGCCCGGCGCCGCCCGGGCCCGCGGTCAGGTCGCCGCGGCGACGAAGTGCGGGTTCTCGAACCCGGGCTTGCCGTAGCGCAGCGGCCGGCCGTCGTCGATGCGCGTCACTTCGCCGCCCGCCGCGCGCAGCACGGCGTGGCCGGCGGCGATGTCCCACTCCATCGTGCGTCCCAGCCGGGGGTAGAGGTCCGCCTCGCCGGCGGCCACCAGGCACAGCTTCAGCGACGAGCCGGCGTTCGCCGTCGACGCCACCTTGCGCCCGGCGAGAAAGGCGTCGAGCGCCGCCGCGTCGCCGTGCGAGCGGCTCGCCACCACCGTCAGCCCCTCGGCCGGCACGGCGCGGCAGCGGATCGGGCGCCGCCCGCCCTCGTCCTCGACCCAGGCGCCCACGCCCGTGGCGCCCGCGAACAGCCGCCCGCGCGCCCCCTGCGCCGGCGCGAGCACGACGCCCAGCACCGGCGCACCCTCGTCGACCAGCGCGACGTTGACCGTGAACTCGCCGTTGCGGCTGATGAACTCCTTCGTGCCGTCCAACGGGTCGACGAGCCAGAACCGCGCACCGACCTGGGGCACGCGCCCCGCCGCCACTTCCTCCTCGGCGACGACCGGCACCCCGGGCGTCAGCGCGGCGAGCGCGGGCACGATCAGCCGCTCGGCGCGCTCGTCGGCTTCGGTGACCGGCGAGGCGTCGTCCTTGCCGCGCACCGCGAAGTCGCTGCCGTAGACCTCCATCACGACGCGACCGGCGTCGCGCGTGATCTGCGCCACGCGCTCGAGCAGCGTGGCCATCGATTCGGGGGGGTGATTCATGCGTCGGGATGGCCGGCAGGCCGGCATAATGGGATGGACATTAAATATTGCAGCCCGCAGTCGACATTAAAGAAATCGTGTCCTGAACATGGTGCGCGACTCTGCTCCACCCCCGCAGGACCTGAATGCCCGCCGCCGGCGGGCGGTCGAGTTGCGGCTCGCGGGCCGGTCGCTGCCGCAGATCCGTGCCGAGACCGGCCTGAGCGCACCCACGATCATCGCCGCATACAAGGCCTTCGTCGGCGGCGGCTGGGCCGCTGTGGCGGTGAAAGGTCGCGGTCGCGCCGTCGGCGTGGGGCGGGCGCTGAGCGGCGGCCAGGAAGGGGCGCTGCGCGGCGACGTCTTCGCCGCGTTGCCCGTCGACGGCCGGCTGTGGACGCCCGACGGCGTGCGCGCCCACGCCCGCCACCGTTTCGGCGTCGATCTCGCCGCGCGCACGGTCGCGCGCACGCTTGCGCGCTGGGGCTTCGACGTGCCGCCGCTGCGCGCCGCAGCCGCGCGCGCGCCCGACGCCGCAGCGTGGCTCGAGCGCGACCTGCCCGCCATCGTCCAGCGCGCCCACGCCGCGCGCGCCCAGATCGTGTGGTGCGCGCCCACCGCGTTCGCCTCCGGGGCCGACGACGCGCCGGCGCCGCTGCTCGTCGCGCAGCCGCTGCGGGGCGCGCCCGCCTGGCTGCCTGCCCGCGCGCTGCACCACGCGGCGACGCACTACGACTTCGTCCAGCGCCTGCGCCGTACCTTTCCCGGGCCGCTCGTCGTGCTGCTGCACGGCGTCGCGCCCGAGGTCGTCGCACCGGCGCTGGCCGGCACCGACGACGTGCGGGTCGTCGCGTGCCCGGTCGGCCTGCCGGTGCGCCTGGGCGCGGCCGCGTCGACGCCCGCCGCACGCCCGGCCGCGCCGGCCGCCACTTCCGTCACGCCTTCCGCCCCGAGGACCTCGCCGATGAAGCTCACCCACCTGCAACGCCTCGAAGCCGAGAGCATCCACATCCTGCGCGAGGTCGTCGCCGAGTGCGAGCGCCCGGTGATGCTGTACTCGATCGGCAAGGACAGCGCGTGCATGCTGCACCTGGCGAAGAAGGCGTTCTACCCCTCGCCGCCGCCGTTCCCGCTGCTGCACGTCGACACGACGTGGAAGTTCCGCGACATGTACGCGATGCGCGAGCGCATGGCGCGCGAGATGGGCATGGAACTGCTCGTGTGGCAGAACCCCGAGGCCAAGCGGCTGGGCATCAACCCGTTCGACCACGGCTCGCAGATCCACACCGACATGTGGAAGACGCAGGGCCTGAAGCAGGCGCTGGACCACTACGGCTTCGACGCCGCGTTCGGCGGCGCGAGGCGCGACGAGGAGAAGAGCCGCGCGAAGGAGCGCGTGTTCAGCTTCCGCAGCGCGCAGCACCGCTGGGACCCGAAGCAGCAGCGTCCCGAGCTCTGGCGCCAGTACAACGCGCGCAAGCACCGCGGCGAGTCGATCCGCGTGTTCCCGCTGTCGAACTGGACCGAGCTCGACATCTGGCAGTACATCCACCTCGAGCAGATCCCGATCGTGCCGCTGTACTTCGCGCGCGAGCGGCCGGTGGTCGAACGCGGCGGCACGCTGATCATGGTCGACGACGAGCGCATGCCGCTCGAGCCCGGCGAAGTGCCGGTGATGCGCAAGGTGCGCTTCCGCACGCTCGGCTGCTACCCGCTGTCGGGCGCGATCGAGAGCGACGCCGAGACGCTCACCGACATCATCCAGGAGATGCTGCTCGCGCGCACCAGCGAGCGCCAGGGCCGGCTGATCGACCACGACCAGGCCGCGTCGATGGAGAAGAAGAAGCAGGAAGGCTATTACTGACCACCCCCGAAGCGCCTGCAGCGCTCCCCCTCGAGGGGGCGCCGCCGGGGGACCGGCAAAGCCGGATCCGCGGCGGCCGCTCGTACCAGCGCGGCGTCCCCGTCACTTCAACGAACGACCCGAGAGCACCGTCATGGCCCACGTCAGCGACCTCATCGCCACCGACATCGCGCAGTACCTGCACCAGCACGAGCACAAGAGCCTGCTGCGCTTCATCACCTGCGGCAGCGTCGACGACGGCAAGAGCACGCTGATCGGGCGGCTTCTGTACGACAGCAAGATGCTGTTCGAGGACCAGCTCGCCGCCGTCGAGGCCGACAGCAAGAAGTGGGGCACGCAAGGCGGCGACATCGACTTCGCGCTGCTGGTGGACGGCCTGGCCGCCGAGCGCGAGCAGGGCATCACGATCGACGTCGCCTACCGCTTCTTCAGCACCGACCGGCGCAAGTTCATCGTCGCCGACACGCCCGGCCACGAGCAGTACACGCGCAACATGATCACCGGCGCGAGCACGGCCGACGTCGCGGTGATCCTGATCGACGCGCGCAAGGGCGTGCTGACGCAGACGCGTCGCCACAGCTACCTGGTGCACCTCATCGGCATCCGCAAGGTCGTGCTCGCGATCAACAAGATGGACCTGATGGACTACTCCGAGAAGGTCTTCCACCGCATCGTCGACGAGTACCGCGAGTTCGCGCAGCGCATCGGCCTGACCGACATCACGCCGATCCCGCTGTCGGCGCTCAAGGGCGACAACATGCTCGCCCACAGCGAGCGCACGCCGTGGTACCACGGCCCGACGCTGATGGGCTACCTCGAGACGGTCGAGGTCGACGAGGCGCGCCAGCAGGCCGGGCCGCTGCGCCTGCCGGTGCAGTGGGTCAACCGCCCGAACCTCGACTTCCGCGGCTTCGCCGGCACGATCGCCAGCGGCATCGTCAGGCCCGGCGACCGCATCCGCGCCCTGCCCTCGGGGCGCGAGAGCCGGGTGGCGCGCATCGTCACCGCCAACGGCGACCTGCCGCTCGCCGTGGCCGGGCAGTCGGTGACGCTCACGCTCGCCGACGAGATCGACATCTCGCGCGGCGACGTCATCGCCGCCGCCGACAGCCCGCCCGAGGTCGCCGACCAGTTCGAGTGCACGATCGTCTGGATGGCCGACGAGCCGCTGCTGCCCGGCCGCCCCTACCTGCTCAAGATCGGCACGCGCACGGTGGGCGCCACCGTGACGGAGCCGAAGTACAAGGTCAACGTCAACACGATGGAGCACCTGGCGGCCAAGCAGCTCGCGCTCAACGAGATCGGCGTGTGCAACATCGCGCTCGACCGCCCGGTCGCGTTCGACCCCTACGCCGTCAACCGCGACACCGGCGGCTTCATCATCATCGACCGGATGACGAACAACACCGTCGGCGCGGGCATGCTGCACTTCGCGCTGCGCCGCGCGCACAACATCCACCTGCAGGCGGTGGACGTCGACAAGGCCGCGCGCTCGCGGCTCAACGGCCACCGCCCCGGCGTGCTGTGGTTCACCGGCCTGTCCGGCGCCGGCAAGTCGACGATCGCCAACCTCGTCGAGAAGAAGCTGCACGCGATGGGGCGCCACACCTACCTGCTCGACGGCGACAACGTGCGCCACGGCCTGAACAAGGACCTCGGCTTCACCGAGGCCGACCGGGTCGAGAACATCCGCCGCGTCGCCGAGGTCGCGCGGCTGATGGTCGACGCCGGCCTGATCGTGCTCACCGCCTTCATCTCGCCGTTCCGCGCCGAGCGCGCGCTCGCGCGCAGCCTGCTCGCCGCCCGCGAGTTCGTCGAGGTCCACGTCGACACGCCGCTGGACGTGGCCGAGAGCCGCGACGTGAAGGGCCTGTACCGCAAGGCGCGCCGCGGCGAGCTGAAGAACTTCACCGGCATCGACTCGCCGTACGAGGCGCCCGAGGACCCCGAGCTGCGCGTCGACACCGTGCAGCGCACGCCCGAGGAGGCCGCCGACCTCGTCGTCGCGCGCATCCGCGAACTCGGGCTGATCGCCTGAGCCACGGCCGCTGGCGGCCATGACCTGGCAGCAGGCGGCGGTGTTTGCCGGCCTGGCGGTGCTCGTCGTCGAGCTCGTCCGCGGGCGGCGCGCGCCGGCCACGGTGTTCGCGGCGGTGGGCTTCGGCTTCGTCGTGCTCGACTTCGTCGGGGTCCACAAGGCGATGACGCACTTCACCAACCCCGGCCTCGTCACGGTGGTGGTGCTGCTGCTGCTGTCGACCGTGCTCGACCGGTCGCACCTGCTGGAGACGGTGGCCGAGCGGCTCGCGCGCGGGCCGTACCGCGCCGTGCTCGCCAAGCTCTACGTGTCGGCCGGCCTGTACTCGGCGTTCCTCAACAACACCGCGGTCGTCGCCTCGCTGATCGGGCCGTTGCGCAAGCTGCGCACGCACGCGGCGTCGCGGCTGCTGCTGCCGATGTGCTTCGCTGCCACGCTCGGCGGCACGCTCACGCTGGTGGGCACGTCGACCAACCTGCTCGTCAACAGCCTGATGATCGGCCAGGGCATGCCCGGGCTGCACATCTTCGACCTCTTCCCGGTCGGCATCCTGATCATGATCGCGTGCGGCGTGACGATGGTGCTGCTGTACCCGTGGCTGCTGAAGGCGCAGCCGCCGGCCGAGGAGTCGGCGTCGGACTACTTCCTCGAAGCCACCGTGCGGCCGGACTCGCCGCTGGTCGGCAAGACCGTCGAAGGCGCGGGCCTGCGCAACCTGGCGCACCTGTACCTGGCCGAGATCGTGCGCGACGGCTTCACGATCGCCCCCGTGCAGCCCGACCGCATGCTGCGCGCCGGCGACCTGCTCGTCTTCACCGGCGACCTGACGCGGCTGGACCTGCTGACGCGCTTCGAGGGCCTTGAAACCCACGGCCAGCGCTACGAGCTGCCGCTGGACAACCTGGTGGAGGTCGTCGTCGCCGCCAACTCGACGCTGGCGCGCCGCACGCTGAAGGAAGTGGACTTCCGCGCCCAGTTCGACGCGGCGGTGATCGCGGTGCGCCGCGGCAGCGAGCGCCTGCGCGGCCCGATCGCCAACGTGCCGCTGGAGGTCGGGGACACGCTGGTGCTCGTCGTCGGCCACGAATTCGAGCGCCGCAACAACCTGCAACGCAATTTCGTCATCGTTTCGAAACGGCAGGTGCAGAAGTTCACCGATCCGCGCAAGGGGCTGCTGGCGGTGGCCGGCTTCGTCGGCGCGATCGTGCTGGCCGCGCTCGGCGTCGTGGACTTCCTGAAGGCGCTGCTCGTGCTGCTGGCCGCCTTCCTCGTCACCGGGCTGGCCAAGCCGGCCGACCTGCGGCGCAACATGCCGTACGCGATCATCCTGATCATCGCGTCGTCGCTCGTGATCTCCGACGTGATGGTCTCCACCGGCGCGGCGGTGCTGCTGGCGCGCTTTCTGCTTTCCGGAGTCGAGTCGTTCGGCCCGTACGGCGCGCTGGCGCTGATCCTCGTCTCGACGTGGATCCTGACCGAGCTGATGACGAACAACGCGGCGGCCGCACTCGCGTTCCCGGTCGCGCTCGGCGTCGCGCAGTCCACCGGGCTGGAGCCGCAACCTTTTGTCATGGCAGTGTTGTACGGTGCGAGCTGCAGCTTCGTGACCCCCTACGGCTACCAGACCAACCTCATGATCATGTCGCCCGGCCGCTACACGATGGCCGACTTCGCCCGCGCCGGGCTGCCGATCGCGCTCGTGTTCCAGGTCGTCGCGCTGGTCGCGGTGCCGGTGTTCTTCCCGTTCCGATGACGCACCTTTGCCCGTTGCCCACGTCCGCACCCTGCGCGCGTGAACTTGTGCCGCCCGCCCCCCGCGGCTGCGGGCCCCGGCCTTCGGGCGGGCGCGCCCGGGCGGCCGCTACACTCCCGGGCACCGGTGCCTCCGGCCGCCCGCACGCACCGTGGGCCTCGGGCCGAGGTCACCGCGCCGCCCGCGCGGACCATCCAGGGGAACGATGATGACGAACCGGAACCCATCGCCGGCGCCGCAGCGGGCGCTCTGGACGATCGGCATCGCGGTGGTCGCGGCGGCACTCGTCGCCGGCTGTGGCGACGGCCCGCGCCGCGGCGGCGCGAGCCAGACGGCCGCCAAGGTCAACCGCGACGAGATCACGGTGCACCAGATCAACTACGTGCTGCAGCAGCAGCGCGGCGTGCGCCCCGAGCAGGCCGACGCCGCGGCGAAGCAGATCCTCGAGCGCCTGATCGAGCAGCAGCTCGCCGTGCAGCGCGCCAACGACCTCAAGATCGACCGCGACCCGCGCGTGGTGATGCAGCTCGAGGCGGCACGGCGCGAGATCCTCGCCCGCGCGTACCTCGAGCGGGTCGGCGAGGCCGCCTCCAAGCCCACGCCCGACGAGGTCCGAAAGTACTACGAGGACAACCCGGCTCTCTTCAGCGAGCGCCGCATCTACAGCCTGCAGGAGATCGCGATCGAGGCCAAGCCCGAGCAGATCGGCGCCCTGCGCGACAAGCTGTCGGAGGTGCAGAACATCGCCCAGTACGTCGAGTGGCTGCGCGCCAACGGCTACAAGTTCGCCGCCAACCAGGCCGTGCGCGCCGCCGAACAGCTGCCGCTGGCGAGCCTGAAGGCCTTCGCCTCGCTGCGCGACGGCCAGGCCGTGTTCAACCCGGCCGCCAACGGGGCCCAGGTCATCGTGCTCGCGGGCTCCACGACGCAGCCGGTGGACCTGGCCACCGCCACGCCGGCGATCGAGCAGTTCCTCGTCAACGAGCGCAAACGCAACCTGGTGCAGGACGACCTGAAGGCGTTGCGCGCACAGGCCAAGATCGAGTACGTCGGCAAGTTCGCCGAAGCGCCGCCGCCGGCTGCCGACGCCGCGGCCAGCGGCATCTCGCTCGACGCCAGCAAGGAGCCGGCCAAGTGAAGCCCGTCGTCTTCGCCCCCGTCCGCCCCGCGCGCCGCCGCCGCAGCGCCCCGCCGGCTGCCGCCGCGCTCGCCTGCACGCTCGTGCTGTCCGCGGGCGGCGCGCACGCCCAGACCACGCCGGCGGCCCCTGCGGCCCCGGCCGCGGCGGCACCGTCGGCGGTGCCGTCGGCCGCGCCCTCCGCCGAATACCGCCTCGGCGCCGGCGACGTCGTCAAGATCACCGTCTTCCAGAACCCCGACCTGTCGCTCGAGGCGCGGCTGTCGGACGCGGGCGGCATCTCGTACCCGCTGCTGGGCAGCGTCACGCTCGGCGGCCTCACCGTGGCCGAGGCCGAGCGCCGCATCGCCGACGGCCTGCGCAGCGGCAACTTCGTGCGCCAGCCGCAGGTGTCGGTGCTGGTGCTGCAGGTGCGCGGCAGCCAGGTCTCGGTGCTCGGCCACGTCAACCGCCCGGGGCGCTTCCCGATCGAGGGCGGCGAACTGCGGCTGACGGAGCTGCTCGCGCAGGCCGGCGGCATCGCGCCCACCGGCGCCGACGTCGTCGTCGTCGTCGGCACGCGCGACGGCAAGCCGATGCGGCTCGAAGTCGACGTCGCGAGCAGCTTCTCGCCCGCTGGCCGCGCCGAGGACATCGTGCTGCAGAACGGCGACACGGTGTGGGTGGACCGCGCACCCACGGTCTACATCTACGGCCAGGTCCAGCGCCCCGGGCCGATCCGGCTCGAACGCGGCATGACGCTGCTGCAGGCGCTGGCTGCCGGCGGCGGCCTGACGCTGCGCGGCACCGAAAAGGGCATCAAGGTGCACCGGCGCGGTGCCGACGACAAGGTGCAGGTGCTCGACCTGGCGATGGACCAGCCGCTGCGCGCCGGCGACGTGATCTACGTGCGGGAGAGCCTGTTCTGAGGCTGGTGATGGACGTCGCGGCGACGATCGGCCACGCCCCGGACATCGACGCGGAGAGCGTCCGTCCGCTGCCCGGCCGCAGGGTCGCGATCGAACCCGTCGAGGGGCGTCGAGGCCCCTTCGACCTTGGACCCTGCCTGCCATTGCCGGCGCGAGACGGCCCTCGCGCCCGCGCTCGCGTCGCACGGGTCCGCATCATTGCCGGCGCCCGCCCATGGCCCGACGGCCAGGGCAAGGCGCTACCGACACCGGTCGCCGAAAGGCGGATCCTGCAATCGGCCTGAGGTCTGCCGCCAGCCGAGGTCATCCTCCGAATCGAGAGTCCTGCCTTGAACATCACCCAATTCGTCGCCATCCTGCGCGCCCGCTGGTGGGTCGTGCTCGCGGTGCTCGTCGTCACGGTGGCCACCGCGGCGCTGGCGAGCCTGTACCTGATCCCGCCCAAGTACACCGCCACGGCCTCTGTCGTCGTCGACGTCAAGCCAGACCCGATCACCGGCGTGCTGTACCCCGGCTCGACGGCCGCGGCGGCGATCGCGACCCAGGTCGACATCCTGAAGAGCGAGCGCGTGGCGCGGCGCGTGATCCGCAACCTGCGCCTCACGGAGAGCCCCGCGATCCGCCAGTCGTGGCTCGAGGCCACGGGTGGCGCGGGCAGCATCGAGCAGTGGCTCGTCGAGCAGTTTGCGAGCTCGCTCGAAGTGGTGCCCTCAACGCAGTCCAACGTGATCGCGGTGCGCTTCACGTCGGCCGAGCCGGCGGCCGCGGCCCAGCTCGCCAACGGTTTCGTGCGCGCCTACCTCGAGACGACGCTCGAACTGCGCATCGACCCGGCCCGCCAGTACAGCGGCTTCTTCCAGACGCAGGTCACCGAAGCGCGCGAGGCGCTCGAGCGCGCGAGTGCGCGGCTGTCGGCGTTCCAGCGCGAGCGCGGCATCATCGCCACCGACGAGCGCATGGACATCGAGAATGCGCGCCTGAACGAGCTGTCGTCGCAGCTCGTCGCGCTGCAGGCGGTGGCCTCCGAGTCCGCCAGCCGCCAGGCGCAGGCGCGTGCCGGCGCCGACCGCATGCAGGAAGTCATCGCCAACCCGCTGATCAACAACCTCAAGGCCGAGCTCTCGCGCGCCGAGGCGCACCTGCAGCAGCTCAACGAGCGCCTGGGCGACGCCCACCCGCAGGTGATCGAGGCCAAGGCCAACATCGCGCAGCTGCGCACCCGCATCGACGCCGAGACGCAGCGCGTGCTCGGCGGCGTGGCCGTCACGGCCAACATCAACCGCGCCCGCGAGGCCGAGGTGCGCGCCTCGCTCGAGGCGCAGCGCGCGCGCGTGCTGAAGCTCAAGGAGGTGCGCGACGAAGGCGCCGTGCTCGTGCGCGACCTGGAGAACGCCCAGCGCACCTACGACCAGCTGCTCGCGCGCTTCAACCAGACGGCGATGGAAAGCCAGAACACGCAGAACAACGTGCACATGCTCACCGAGGCCGTGGCGCCGCTGAAGCCGTCTTCGCCCAACGTCAAGCTCAACGTGGCGCTGGCGGTGTTCCTGGGCGGCATGCTGGCGCTGGGCACCGCGCTGCTGCTCGAGCTGATCGACCGCCGCGTGCGCACCTTCGCCGACATCGTCACCGCACTCGACCTGCCCGTGATCGGCGTGATGCCGAAACCGGGCGCCAAGCGCCTGCTCGGCCGCGGCAAGCTGAACAGGATGCAGCAGCGCGTGCTGGGCCACCAGGGCGGCACGCCGCTGCTCGGCAAGGGGGCATGATGGCCAAGTACCGGGATTCCGCGATGCCTGCCGCCGACCACGCCACCGCCACCGGCGAGCCGTCCGCCGCCACCGTGCACGACCGTGCCATCGGCGAGATCATCCGCGACACGCGCCACCTCACGCACGACCAGGTCGAGCGCATCCTGGCCTACCAGCGCGAGAAGGGCGTGCGCTTCGGCGAGGCGGCGATCGCGCTCGGCTTCGCCAGCGCCGACGACGTGCTCTACGCGCTGTCGCAGCAGTTCCACTACCCGTACGCGGCCGAGGAACAGCGCAAGCTCAGCCCCGAGCTCGCCGTGCTGAACCAGCCGTTCTCGGTGCAGGCCGAGGCGTTCCGCGCCATCCGCAGCCAGCTGATGATGCGCGTGTTCGACGACAGCGAGCCGCGCCGGGCGCTGGCCGTCGTCAGCCCCGACCCGCGCGACGGCAAGACCTACTTCTGCGCCAACCTCGGCTGCGCGCTGGCGCAGCTCGGCGGCCGCACGCTGGTGGTGGACGCCGACCTGCGCGGCCCGCGCCAGCACGAGGTGTTCCACCTGGAGAACCGCGCGGGGCTCTCGGGCATCCTCGCCGGGCGCGCCGAGAGCAAGGTCATCCAGCAGGTGCGCGGCGTGCCGAGCCTGTTCGTGCTGCCGGTGGGCATCACGCCGCCGAACCCGCTCGAGCTCGTCGAGCGGCCCGCCTTCGGGCTGCTGATGCGCGAGCTCACGAGCAAGTTCGACCACGTCGTGGTCGACACGCCGGCGGCCGTGTACGGGTCCGACGCCGCCGTCATCGCCGCGCGATGCGGCGCCGCGCTGGTGGTGGCGCGCAAGCACGCCAGCCGCGTGGGCGCGCTGCAGGATCTGGTGGCGGGCCTCAGCGAAAGCCCGGCCAAGCTGGCCGGCGTGATCGTCAACGAGCACTGACCCCGGCGCCGCCGGCCCCCAGGGTGACCCAGCGCGTGACCGAACCCGCCGGCAACCGAGGGCCCGCCGCCCGCGCCCCCTGGTGGGCCGACGTGCTGCCCCGCGGCGCCGATGCAGCCGTGCTGGGCCTGCTGCTGGCCGGCTACGCGCTGCTGTACCTGCCCACCTATTACGACCTCTCGCACACCGTCTGGGCCACCGACGAGCAGGGCCACGGCCCCATCATCCTCGCCGTGAGCCTGTGGCTGCTGTACCAGCTGCGCCACCGCATCGCCGCGCTGGACGCGGCCCCCGCGCCGGTGGCCGGCAGCGTGGCGTTCGCGTTCGGCCTGCTGCTGTACGTGCTGGGGCGCACGCAGGCGGTGATCATGTTTGAGGTCGGCTCGCAGATCGCCGTGCTGGCCGGGCTGCTGCTGCTGTTCAAGGGCCCGCGCGCGCTGCGGCTGGCGTGGTTCCCGCTCTTCTTCCTGCTGTTCATGATGCCGCTGCCCGGCGCGCTGGTGGCCGCGGTGACGACGCCGCTGAAGGCCGCCGTGTCGTACGTGGCCGAGCACATCATGTACGCCGCCGGCTACCCGGTGGCGCGCAGCGGCGTGATCCTGCAGGTGGGCCAGTACCAGCTGCTGGTGGCCGACGCCTGTGCGGGCCTGAACAGCATGTTCACGCTCGAGGCGCTGGGGCTGCTGTACATGAACCTGATGGGCTACACCAGCGTGGCGCGCAACGTGACGCTGGCCATCCTGATCATCCCGATCGCGTTCGTCGCCAACGTGATCCGAGTGATGATCCTCGTGCTGGTCACGTACCACTTCGGCGACGAGGCCGGCCAAGGCTTCGTGCACGACTTCGCCGGTATGGTGCTGTTCATGGCCGGGCTGATGCTGATGCTGGCCACCGACAAAGTGCTCAACCTCTTGTTCCCGCAGCAGCGGCGCGAGGCGGCGACATGAACGCGGCGCGGCGCAAGGCCGTTCTGCTGCTCGCCGGCATGACCGCGGCAGCGGCGCTGGCGCACGTGGGCGTGCCCACCGAGAAGATCGCCGACCGCTGGCAGACCGACCTCGAGACGATGTTCCCGCCCGCGTTCGGCGACTGGGAGGTCGACACCTCGCTGCCGGTGATCCTGCCCGCGCCCGACGTGCAGGCCAAGCTCGACAAGATCTACAACCAGGTGCTCGCCCGCACCTACGTCAACCGCGTCACCGGCGAGCGCGTGATGCTCTCCGTAGCCTACGGCGGCGACCAGAGCGACGGCATGCAGGCGCACCTGCCGGAGGTCTGCTACCCGGCACAAGGCTTCGAACTGCGCGGCGCGCGCAAGGTGACGCTGGAGCTCGAAGGCCGTCACATCCCGGCCAAGCGTCTGCAGACGCGCCTGGGTTCGCGCTACGAGCCGGTGACGTACTGGCTCACGCTCGGCGAGACCGTGGCTGCCACGCGCACCGAACGCAAGCTGCAGCAGATGCGCTACGGGCTGCGCGGGCTGGTGCCCGACGGCATGCTGGTGCGGGTGTCGACGATTCACCGCGACGCAGCGCAGGGCTTCGCGGTGCAGGACGAGTTCCTGCGCGCGATGGCCGACGCCGTGCCGGCGGCGAGCCGCAGCCGCATCCTGGGAGCGATGTCGTGAGGGCTGCCGGTGCCGTGCCTTCGAAGGCGTCCGCGGCGCTGGTCACGGCGCTTGTGCTGCTCGGCGCACTCGGGCTGGCTGCGCTGTTCGGCTTTGCGGCGTCGCTCGGCCAGATGTTGATCGTCGCCGTCCTGCTCGCGCCGCTCGGGCTTTTGGCGTTGCTCGCGCTGCGCATCGAGTGGGTCGTCTGGCTGCTGTTCGCGAGCGCCACCCTCCTCGGTGGCACGCTGTCCTATTTCGCGAAGATCGGGCAGGCCCAGTGGCTGCCGATCGGCGTGGGCACCGCCCTGTACGTGCTGCTGCTGCTTCGCGTCGCGACCGCCAGGCGCGGCGAGGTGGCCGCCCCGCTGTCGGTGCCGGTGCTGCTGGGGGCGGCGCTGGCGTGCGTCGCGGTGCTGTCCACGGCCTGGTCGGCTGCCGAAGCCGGGCAGTGGATCTACGGCTTCCGCTACTACTTCACGATGGGTTCGCTGTTTCTCACGCTCGCGCTGCTGCCGCTGCCGGACCCCTTCCTGCGCCGGCTGTGGATCGCGTTCGGCGCCGTCGTGCTGGTGCAGCTGCCGGTGGCCATCTACCAATACATCGTCGTCGCCGGGCGGCGCGTGCAGGTGGGCACTGACGGTGTCGCGTGGGACGCCATCGTCGGCACGATGGGCGGCAACCAGGAAGGCGGCGGGCACAGTGCCGCGATGGGTTTCTTCGTGCTGTCCGGCTTCGTGCTCGCGTTCGCGATGTGGAAGCGCGGGCTGCTCGGCACCTCGCGCATGCTGGCGTTCGCAGCCGTTGTGCTGGCAGTGATCTTCCTCGCCGAAGTCAAGTTCATGGTCATCCTGCTGCCGATCGCGGTGGCGCTGGTGCTGCGGGTGCAACTGCTCGCGCGCATCAAGCCGCTGCTGATGGGGCTGGCGGTGGTGGCCGTGCTGGCGGTGGCGATGCCCGTGCTGTACAGCAAGCTGCACTACGAGCGTTCCGGAAAGCCCGCAGTCTCGGTCGCCGAGTTCTACCAGAAGATCGTCGACAGCACCGACCCCGAGAAGGTCAATGAAGGCACCGGGCAGATGGGCCGCGTGACGCAGATCGTGTTCTGGTGGAACGAGCAGGATCTGGCCGCGAGGCCGAAGGAGTTCCTGATCGGCCACGGCGTGGCGGCCACCAACGTCGCGCGCATCAACGTCGGCACGGTCGCGAAGCAGTACTTCCCGCTGCCGGTGGGCAACACGTCCGGCGTGCTGATGCTGTGGGAGATCGGGGTCGTCGGCGTGCTGCTGAGCATCGGCGCGTTGTGCTGGCTGGCGTGGCAGTCGCTGCGGCTCAGCGCCCGATCGGAGTTGCCGGCGTTCCACCGTGCGGCGCTGGACGCCGGCGCGGCGATCCTGCTGATGCTGGTGCCGGCGCTGTTCTACAAGCACTTCGCGCTCAAGTCCCCGGCGGTGCAGTTCCTGCTGTTCATGGCCGCGGGCCAGGTGTGCTATTGGCAGGCCCGGCTCGCGCTGGCGGCGCGCACCGGCCGGGCCTCGGTGCCTTGGTTCCGGCTCCGCCCGGGCGCGCTGGCGCCGCGGTGAGGCGCCGCGGCATCCGGGCGGCCATCAGGGCGGGCGGCGAATCGAAATCCTGACGACGATGAAGTTCTTCCTCGCCGGACACGTGGGCCTGTACAACCGCGGATGCGAGGCGCTCGTGCGCGGCATCGTGCGGTCGCTCGGCGAGCGGTACGGCCGCTGCGAGTTCGTCGCGCCGAGCACGGACGTGCAGGCCGACAGCCGGCAGTGGCCCGACGCAGCGGCGCACGGTGTTCGCTTCGTGTCCTTCTACCGCATCCCGCCGTCGATCCGCTGGTGGGACCGGGCCACGCGCGGCGCGCCGCAGGTGGCCGACTGGTGGTGGCCACTGCCCGACGTGCCGCCCGAACTGGCCGCCGAGATTGCCGACGCCGACGCAATGATCGTGACCGGAGGCGACGTGCTGTCGCTCGACTACAGCCTCGGCTCGCTGCTGCGCTGGGTCGCGCAGGCCGAGGCCGGGCTCAGGCGCGGCGTGCCCGTCGTGCTGTGGGCATCGTCGGTGGGGCCGTTCTCGGCCATGCCCGCCATCGAGCGGCGCATGGCGGCGCACCTGGCGCGCTATGCCTCGCTGACCACGCGCGAGAGCCACAGCCAGGCTTACCTGCGCTCGCTCGGCCTGGAGGGCAGCGAGCTCACGGCCGACCCGGCCTTCCTGATGGAGCCCGAGCCGGTGCCCCTGGACGCGCTGATGCCACAGCCGGGACCCAACGGCATCCTGGGCTTCAACGTCAGCCCGGTGGTGGCGCGCACGCGCGCGCGCAGCGGCGCGCTGGAGGCACTCGAGGACGACGTGGTCGCCTTCTGGCGCGCGGCGATACACGACCACGGGCTCGCGGTGGCGCTGGTGCCGCACGTGGACCCGCCCGGCGGCGAGGGCGAGCAGAGCGACACCGCCTACATGCGCCGGCTGGTGCAGCGCGCGACCGATCTCGGTGCGCGGCTGAAGCTGCTGCCGCACGACCTCAACGCGGCGCAGTTGAAGTCGGCACTGGCCGCGTGCCGCTACTTCGTCGGCGCGCGCACACACGCGACGATCGGGGCGATGTCCTCGGGCGTGCCGACGCTGTCGATCGCGTACAGCGTGAAGGCGAAGGGCATCAACGAGGACCTTTTCGGCCATCTGGATTACCTCATCGAGACGCCGGCGGTCTCGCTGCGCACGCTGCGCGAAGGGCTGCAGCGGCTGGCCGGAGGCGAGGCCGAAATCAGGGCGACGCTTCGTGAGCGGATTCCGCAGTGGCGCAAGCGCGCGGGCCGCACGGCGGATCTGGTGGCCCGTGCGCTGCAAAGCGACGTGTTGAAGGCCGCGGCGTGAACTCCGCGCCGAAGGTGAACTTCATTGGCATCGGCGCTCAGAAGTGCGCGTCGAGCTGGGTGCACAAGGTACTCGCCGAGCACCCGCAGGCCTTCCTGAGTACGCCGAAGGAGCTCGACTACTTCTCCTATTTCTGGGGCCGTGGCCACGACTGGTACGAGCGCTTCTTCGAAGCGGCGCCGACGGGCGCACGGATCGTAGGAGACAACTCGCCCTCGTACTTCGTGCATCCGCTGGCACCGGCTCGGGCAGCGCGCTACAACCCCTATCTGAAGATCGTGCTGGCCCTGCGCGACCCCGTCGAGCGCGCATACTCGAATCACTTGCACATGGTGCGCGAAGGGTTCCTGAGGGGTCCCGACCTGAGCTTCGAGTACGGCCTTTCGCGCAACGAGATGTATGTGGAGCAGTCGCGCTATGCGACCCACTTCGGTCGCTGGCTCGACCACTTTCCGCGCGAGCAGTTCTTCATCGTGATCCAGGAGGAGATTGCGGTGCGGACGCAGACCTTGAGCGGCGACCTGTACGGGTTCCTCGGCCTCGATCAAAGGTACCGTCCGGCAAGCGCCGGCGAGCGGGCCAATGCCAGCGCGGTCGCCCGTGCTCCCGGGCTCGACCGCTTCCTGCGCGCGAGCGCCGGAGTCCTGCGCCGCGCCGGGCTGGCCGCCGTGGTCGAGGCTGTCCGCCGCAGCGACGCCGTCGACCGATACCGAAGATCGAGCCGCGTCGACCTCCGGGAGATCGTGCCGCCCATGCGCGAGGACACGCGCCGGCGCCTGCGGGAAACGCTGGCCCCCGAAGTCGAGGCTCTATGCCGGCTGCTCGACCGCGCCGCGCCGCCGTGGCCGACGGCGGATGCGGTCCTGCGCGGTGACGGGACGGCGCGGGCCGCCTGTGCCACGGCCAGTGGGTTGGCAGCGCTCGAGGTTTCGAAGTGATCGACACCGCCTTCATCGTCAGTGCGGGGCGCTCCGGGTCGACGCTGCTCGACCGGCTGGTGGGCGCGCATCCGCAGGCGCTGGCCGTGGGCGAGGTGCGCCACCTGCCGAAGAACATCGCGCTCGACTCGATCTGTTCGTGCGCGAGCGCGGTGTCGCAATGCGCCTTCTGGCGACCCGTGGTGGACCACCTCGGCGAGCGCCTCGGTGCCGATCTTTGGTCAGACCCGTACCGGCTGGACCTCGGCTACATCCAGGCCGCCGTCGAGATCGACCGCCGCCGGCAGACGCGGCTGTACACGGCCCGGCGGGCGGTGGCGCTGCGGTGGATCGAAACCGGCCTGCGCTTGGGACTGGACGTGCGCCGTTCGCCGTGGCTCGCGTCCTACCGTCGTGCCTTGCAGGCCAACGCGCTGCTGCACGAGGTACTGCGCGAGCGCAGCGGCCGCCGCATCGTCGTCGACTCGACGAAGGGTTTTCGCTGGAGCGTCGGCCAGTACCTGTTCGATCCGGGGCGCAGCCGCATCCTGCTGCTGTCGCGCGACGGCCGCGGCGTCGTCGCCTCACTGATGAGGAGCGGCCGCACGCGCGAGCAGGCGGTACGCCAGTGGATGCAGTACTACCAGCGAGCGCTGCCGTGGATCGAACGCCACGTCGACCCGGCACACGTGCTGCACGTGCGCTACGAGGAACTTGCCACCTCCACCGACGAGACTCTACGACGCGTCTTCGGCTTTCTCGGCCTGCCACCACTTCCACTGCACGAAATCGCGCATGCGCCGACCGCACACATCCTGAATGGCAATCCGATGCGGCACGGCAGCGCGCTGGAGATCCGGCCCGACGAACGCTGGCGCGGTGAGCTCACGGCGGAGGACGTGGCCTACGTGCAGCGCACCTGCGAACCGGTCGCCCGGCGGCTCGGCTACGCGGGCGGTGCGGCGGAGTGACGCCATGGAGGCGGAGCGACGCGAGCCGGCGCCCGGGCCACGGGTGTCGGTCATCATCAAGGCGCTGAACGAGGAGCGGCACGTCCGGCGAGCGATCGAGTCGGCGCTGGCGGCGGTGCAAGCCGTCGACGGCGGCGGCGAAGTCATCCTGGCCGACTCCCTGTCCACGGACCGGACGGTCGAGATCGCGTCCGAGTACCCGGTGCGCATCGTGCAGCTGGTCGACGCTCGCGACCGCTCGTGCGGCGTGGGTGCCCAGCTGGGCATGGCGGCCGCAAGCGGCGAGTTCGTCTACATCCTCGACGGCGACATGGAACTCGACGTCGGCTTCCTGCCGGCGGCCATCGAGCGCCTAGACGCGGACTCCCGGCTCGCCGGCGTGGCCGGACTCGTAGAGGAGATGCACGTCGTCAACGAAGTCTTCCAGCGGCGCCAGCGCAGCGGCGAAACGACGCAGCCCTGTGCGAACGCGATCTGTCTGCACATGGGCGGCCTTTACCGCCGCAGCGCCGTAGCGCCACTCGGCTACCTGACGAACCGCAACCTGCACGCGTTCGAGGAGTTCGAGCTCGGTGTGCGCCTCGTCGATGCAGGCTGGCGTCTCGAGCGCATCGGGGTGACGTCGGTGCGCCACTACGGCCACACCGATGGCACGTACGCGCTGCTTTGGCGGCGTTGGCGAACGCGCCACGCCTGGGGTCACGGCGAGCTGCTTCGCCAGGCCTGGCGGACGAAACACCTGCCGCTGGTGCTGCGCCACCTGTCCGTTTACCGCGTCGCCGCGTTCGTGGCTCTGTCGTGGGCGATGCTGCTCGCAGCCGGCCCCGTTTCCGGCTTGTCGGCGCCGATTTGGCTCGCGGTCATTGCCGGTTGGTGGTTGCTCGTGGTGGGCATTCAGGGATGGCGCAAGCGTTCGCTATCGGCAGCGCTGTACTCGGTTGCGGCATGGCACGTGAACCTCTTCGGACTGCTGCGCGGCCTGGCGGCCGACGTCAGGCACGCCGCGACTGAGCCGGTTCGCCACCGGATCGTCCAGTGACTCCTCCAGGATCTGCCACCGCGGTGGTGCGACGGCGCTCGCGGTGAGGCGCAACGCAGGGCATCCGTACACCGGGCGGCGGTTCCGCAAGGCGCTGCGCTACTTCGTCGTCGGCCGCGCCGCGCAGGCGATCGCCTCGGTCGCGTTCCTGCTGCTGGCCATTCGACTGCTGCCGCCGGGCGACTACGGCACCTACATGGTCATCCTCGGCATCGTCGAGATCTGCCGGCCGCTGAGTTCGCTGGGCTTGCTGCCCGCAGTTCAGCAGTACCTGCCCGAGATGGCGATCCACGCTTCGCCCGGACAACTGCGCCATTTCGTGCGCTGGACCACCGCGGCGCGATTCGCGGCGCTTGCGGCATTCGGAGCCCTGCTGTACCTGCTGTGGACGCCATTGGCGCATTGGTTGCAATTCGAGTCGGTAGATCCTGCGCATGCGTGGCTGGCCAGCGTGCTCGTGGTCACATTGATCGGTGCCGGCTTTACCGAGAACATCCTGGAGGCGTTGCTCGAACAACGATTCGCCCAACTGATCCGCGCGCTCAGCCCTATCGGCCGCCTGCTGGGGCTCTTTGCCCTGTCGATTGCAGGCGAAGCCACGCTGGCGCGAATGCTTTGGATCGACATCGTTGTATCGGCGTTCTGCCTGCTCCTGGCCGAGCTGGCGTTGCTGCGCCAATTGAGCAGACTGCGACCTGACGGCAGCCGCAGATTCGACTATCGCGAGATTCTGACGTTTGCCTGGCATCTATCCGGGGCACAGGTACTGAACGCTGCTGCGAGCAGCGGGACGCTGCGGGTAGTGGTGGCTGCTGCACTCGGGGTATCGAGCGCTGGGCAATTTGCCTTCTTGCATCAACTGCTGACGCACGTCAAGCGCTTCCTTCCGTCGCTGCTGTTCGTCAATCTGTTGCGCCCCATGCTCATCGCGGCGAACGTCCAGGATCGACGCAACGACATGGCGGCGGCGGCGTCTCTGCTCTGGAAGTCAAACGCGCTCACCGTTCTACCGGTCGTCGGTGTCCTTGCGGTAGGCGGGGACGCCATCGGATCAATGCTGAGCGGGGGGCGCGTCATGGGCGAAGGCCTTGCGCTGACGCTCCTTGCAACGGCAACGATGTTCGCGTCGCAGATTCAGATCAGCTCGACCATCCTCCAGGTGCTGAGGCACAGTAAAGCGGTGCGCTCGCTCAGCGTTCTAGCGCTGCTGTCCCCAGCGCTCGTTTATGTTGGCAGTGCGTGGGCGATCGCCGGTGCAGCAGCGGGGTTGACCGCTTCTTCATGGCTGCGAAGTTGGCTCACGCTTCGCTTGGTCACCTCCTGCGAACCCTGGCTTCACAGGGACGCTGCCGGCACGCTGCGGGCCGTTGCGGCGGTGATCCTTGCGGTCGCCGTTGCGTGGCCAAGTCGCGAACCCTTCGGTTCAGTTGTCGCAGCGGCAGCCGTGCCTGTGATTTATCTTTCGGCACTGTTCCTGTTTCGGCCCTTGTCAATGACAGACTCGCACATCGTTTTGAGAGCGT
This sequence comes from uncultured Burkholderiaceae bacterium, assembly GCA_938022295.1. GTDB lineage: Bacteria > Pseudomonadota > Gammaproteobacteria > Burkholderiales > Burkholderiaceae_C > Calidifontimicrobium. The sequence goes on along the minus strand of CALIDR010000143.1, from coordinate 8,588 downwards.
TCGAAGGTCGGTTCAGATCCCACTTGCAGCGACTGCTCACGGTTCTGTCGCGGCGAGTTGGTCACTGATGTCTTCTCGTCGAAGTGGCGCAAATGATGGCGCGGAGTTTCTCTTGTGGCTTGCTGGTGCGCCACATGGTCCGGGTCGACGGGAATCTTTGAGACCTTCGAAGGCGATGTTCGGAGTATTCATTCGGAAGTCACGAGCGAAGCGACGCCGGTATCAGTTGTGCTGAATCTTTCAAAGCGTGTATGTCCGACACATCCGTAACGGTGTCTGAGCATCAGACCGGTTCGATTCCGGGGCCGGTGTTCGTGGTCGGCATGAACGGCTCCGGCACCACGCTCCTGGCAGACTGTCTGGGTCGGCATCCGGACCTGTACATGTTCCCGCACGAAGTCAGGCTACTGCCCTACGTGCTCCAGCAGGCCCCGCAGTGGGGCGATCCGGCCGACATGGCGGTGCGCCGCCGGATCGCGCGCGAGCTCTGCGCGGCCAAGCCGTTCTGGCAGGTCAACGGGAGGCGCGTGCCACAGATCCCTGACGAATGCCTCACGGTGCCGACGGTGGCCGGCGTCATCGATGCCGTGTTCCGCCATTTCTCCGGCCGGGAAGGGAAGCCGGTGTGGGGCGAGAAGTCCCCGATGAACGTGCTGCACATCGCGGCCCTCGGCGCGGCATTTCCCGATGCGCGATTCGTGCACATCGTGCGCGACGGGCGCGACGCCGCGCAGTCGTTCCACCGTCGCTTCGGGTTCGTCCCGGAGGAGACCGTGTACCGCTGGAAGCGCGCGGTGAGCGAGGGGCAACGTCAGGGCGCGGCCATCGGTCGCGATCGATATCTCGAACTGCGCTACGAAGACTTCACGGCCGATCCGGAACCGATGCTCCGATCGCTCAGTGGGTTTCTCGGGCTGCGTTACGACCCGGCCATGCTGCAGGCGTCGATGCGGATGGCGAACCCCTCGCTCGCAGCCGGCGGTCCGCGGATCGCGCCGAACAGCGGTCGGTGGTCGAGCTACTTCGATGCCCAGGCCGCCCAGCGTCTCGAGCGCATCGGCGGTTGCAAGCTGTCAGAGCTCGGCTATCCGGTCGACAGGGCCGGCGACGAGGATCCGGGGCTGCTGACGCTGCGCTGGTGGAGGATCCGCGGCATCGCGGCGCGGGTGGCGATCCAGTTCCGCCGCTATGGACCGCGGAGCGTCTTCGCGTTCGCCCGCGCGGCCGGCGTCTCTCTCAAGCAAATGCGTTCCGGCGGTTCGTGATGCAGGATCCGCCACCTCTGTTCGTCGTCGGCATGCCACGCTCGGGCACCAAGCTGCTGCGCGAAATCCTCAACGCCCATCCGAAGGTGGCGATTCCGGAGGCAGAGACCGAGTTCCTTCCTTGGCTGGACGGCTGGGTCCGCCGCCACGGGCGGCCGCTCGACGACGCCGCTTTTGCTGCGCTGTGGCGGGCAATCCGAGACCAGCAGTTCTTCGCCTACCTCGCGGAGTCGGGCCGTCGTGTCGATGCGGCGGAATGGCGGCGCGCCTGTACGACTCACGACGTTGCAGGCCTATTCGAGGGGCTGGTTCGCGCGGCGACAGGGGCGGCGCACGGCAGCGGGCGGATTTGGGGCGACAAGTCCCCTTCCTACGTAGGGCAACTCCCGCTCATCCGGGGTCTGTTCCCGCGGGCACGCGTACTGCACCTGATCCGCGACGTGCGCGACCACTGCGTCTCGATGCGCAACGCGTGGGGCAAGGACGTGGCGCGTGCAGCGCAGCGATGGGTCGATGGCGTGACGGCGGCGCGGCAGTTCGGGCATGCGATCGGCGCCGACTACCTGGAACTGCGGTACGAAGACCTGATCGCCAATCCGCGCGCGTCGGTGACACGGGTGTGCGAATGGCTGGACCTCGAATTCGTGCCTGCGATGCTGGAACTGCGCGCCGGCGTGGAGAACCTCGGCGATGCCCGAGGGGCCGCGACGATCGTCGGCGACAACCGGGGCAAGTACAGGGGTCAGCTCAGCGAGAGGACGTTGCGGACGATCGAAGGCCTCAGCGGCCCGCTGCTGACCCAACTCGGCTATCGCTTGGACTTTGCGCCGCAGCCGCAGCGGCGCCTGTCGAAGATCGCGCTCCTGCGTGGGCAGATCGCCGACGGCGTGGCGCTGCTGCAGTTCGAGCGCCGGCAGCGCGGCTGGATCGGTGGCGCCCTGTTCCACTGGCGCCGATATCGGGCCGTGCAGGCAGGCCGGCAGGGGACATGAGCGCCGTTCCGCTGCCCCGACCCGTGGTCGCAGACCGCTCCACGACGGTCAGACGCGTGCTGCACCTGATCAACGGCGAGGCGTTCGCGGGCGCAGAGCGGGTGCAGGACCTGCTCGCCGAATCGCTGCCGGCCCGGGGCTTCCAGGTCGAGTTCGCGTGCCTCAAGCCGCGCGAGTTCCCGCGCAACCGCCGCAGCGAGGCCCCTTTGCTGCTGACGCCGATGAGCGGCAGGTTCGACCTTCGCCCGGCGTGGCACCTGGCGCGCGCGGTACGCGAGCGGGGGTACGTCCTCGTGCATACCCACACGCCGCGCGCTGCGCTGATCGGTCGCGTCGTCGCCGCGCGAACGGGCGTGCCCTTCGTGCATCACGTTCACAGCCCCACTTCGCGGGACACTGCCAGCACGTGGCGCAACGCGGTCAATGCGGCGGTGGAGGACTGGAGCACGCGTGGTGCGAAGCGATTCCTCGCCGTGTCCGGCAGCCTCACCGGGTACCTGGCAGGGCGTGGCGTCGAGGCCGCTCGCGTGCGGCTCGTGCCCAACGGCGTGCGCACGCCGGGGCCGCTGCCCCGGCGCGACGCGCCGAGCCAGCGCTGGACGCTGGGGTGCATGGCCCTATTCCGCCCGCGCAAAGGCGTGGAAGTGCTATTGAGCGCGCTCGCGGCACTGCGTGCCCAGGGTCGCCATGTGGACCTGCGACTGATCGGCGGCTTCGAAGACGCCACCCACGAAGCGAAGCTGCGCCGACAGGCGGCCGAACTCGGGCTCGTCGACTGCGTGCAATGGCGCGGTTTCGCGCGCGAGGTTGACGACGAGCTTCGCGCCCTGGACCTGTTCGTCCTGCCGAGCCTGTACGGCGAGGGCATGCCGATGGTCCTCCTCGAGGCGATGGGTGCCGGCGTCCCTTCCGTCGCGACGGACGTCGAGGGGATCCCCGAGGTACTGGAGCATGGCCGTTGCGGCTGGCTGTGCCGGCCGTCCGACGTCGAGTCGCTGGTGCGTGCGCTGACACGCGCGATGGACGACCCCGCGGCGTGGTCCGCAGTACGCGAACGTGCGTACGCGCGCCAGGTCGCGCTGTACTCCGAGCGCGCGATGGCCGCGGCTGTGGCCGAGGTGTACGAGGAGGTGCTCGGGTCGTGAGCAGGCGGGTCGCCATCTTCGGCATCGAGATCGACGCGCTCGACCGCGGCCAGGTGCTGCGCCGGCTGGTGTCGTGGCTCGACGAGGAAGCGACCGGGCGCTTCGTGGTGACGCCCAACGTGGACCACGTCGTCAAGCTCAGCCAGGACGCGGCTTTTCGCGCAGCCTACCGCGCCGCGGGGCTGGTGGTCGTCGACGGCACGCCCGTGCTGTGGGCGGCGCGATGGCTCGGCCGACCGCTGCCCGGACTCGTCACCGGCAGCGACCTCACGCCAGCGCTGTTCGAGGCCACGCGCGAGCGCGGCACGCTGCGCGTGTTCCTCTTCGGGGCGGCCGACGGCGTGGCCGATGAAGCGGCGCGCCGCATCCGCGCCCGCTGGCCGCACGTGGATGTCTGCGGCGTCTGCAGCCCGCCCCGCGGCTTCGAGCAGGACGAATCGCTGTGCCTTCGGCTCGCGCAGGACATCCGCGACGCCCGCCCGGAGGTGCTGGTGCTCGGGCTCGGGGCCCCGAAGCAGGAGTTGTGGGCGCAGCGCATCTCGCTGGTCAACCCTGCCAAGGTGACGCTGTGCGTGGGGGCGACGATCGATTTCCTGGCCGGCCACGTGCATCGCGCACCCGCGTGGCTTCGGGGCACGGGCTTCGAATGGCTGCACCGGGTGATGATGGAGCCGCGCCGCCTGTGGCGACGCTATGCGTCGGACGCGATCCGCTTTCCCGTGCTCGTCTGGCGCGAGTGGCGCAATCCGTCGCCGTGACCCCATATTCCCGGCGGCGGCGCGGGCCGCCGAACGAGCCAAGACTCATGCTTCCCCACTTCATCGTCATTGGCGCCTACAAGGCCGGCACGACATCGCTGCACGAGTACTTTGCCCAGCATCCGGGGGTATACATGACCCGGGTCAAGGAGCCCAACTACTTCGCGTTCGATCCCGGCAACGAGCGCCACCTCGGCGTGGCGCGACACGATTTCCCGGTGCGTTCGCTGGCGCAGTACGAGGCGCTGTTCGCCAACGCGCCACCCGCTGCGCGACGCGGCGAGGCATCCCCCGCGTACCTGCACAGCCCGGTCGCGCCGGAACGCATCCGGGCGGTGGTGCCCGACGTGCGGTTGATCGTCAGCCTGCGCTCGCCGGTCGATCGCGCCTATTCGCATTTCCAGATGGCGTTGCGATCCGGGCGGCTGCGAGATCCGTCCGTTCCCCGTGAGCCGGACGACGCGATGTGGTTCCGCGCCAGCCTTTACGCGCAGGCGCTTCAGCGGTACATGGACCTGTTCGGCCGCGATCGGATCTGCTGTGTGCTGTTCGACGACCTGGTGCGCCGTCCCGCCGAGACGATGCAGAACCTGTTCGACTTCGTCGGGGCCGACCGCGGCTTCCGCATCGAGGCGGCATATGCCCACAACCCTGGTGGGATGCCACGGCATCCGAGGCTGTACCGGGCGCTGCAGCGGGTGCGACGACTGCCGGGTGTGACCCGCCTGCTGCCGTCCGGCGTGCGGCGCACGCTGGCGCGCGCACGCGATGCCACGCTGCAGAAGTCGGACCGGCTGGACCCGTCCACCCGCCGCCGCTGGTCCGAGTACTACCGGCACGACATCGAGCGCACGGCCGATCTGCTCGGCATCGACCTCGGCCACTGGCTGGAATCGAAGGATCGCACGACGTGAACGAAGCACACAACGGCCGCTGCGCTCCAGCGCGGCCTCCGACAGCGGCAGCCACCGCGGGTTGTACCCGGCGCAGCGTCGTGCTCGCGTCGGCGTCGATCTGTGCATCGGCGGCGATGGCCGCGGGCAACGAGCGGCCGCGGGTCGGTCTGTGGCTGCGGGTGGGCGATCTGGCGAAGGTTCCCGATGCGTTGCGGCTGCTGCAATCGCGCAACGACGAGCGTGCATCGAAGGGGCGTCGCCCGCCGTGGATCGGGCTCGTGCTCTCGCTGGGGTGGGGCCAGATCGAGGTCGACCGCGGCCCCCTGCGCACCGATGCGCTCGACGAAGCACTGCGGACCCTGCGAGAGCGAGGGTTTTTCGCCATGGTGCACGTATCCGACAAGAGCTGGCAGTTCCAGGAGTCCGACGACCGCTACGTGCCTGCCGTGCCCGCCGACGTCGACCGCGGCCCGATTCCGCGGGCGGATTTCGCGCGCTGCGCGGACGGGATCTGCCAGGACGCCTTCCGGTACGCCTCCATGCACGACATGCGCGAGCGCGGCCGCCGAGCGAGCGCGGTGCGGAAATACGTGGCCAAGCGATGGGTGCTGAAGGAGCGCTGGTTCGCGATGTGGGAGCGACTCGGCGCTGCCATCGGCGACCGGCCGTCGCTTTACGCCGTCCTCACGCCGGAGAGCGCGCTGGCGCTGCCCGACCGCGGGCTGATGGGAGCGGTGGGCTATCCCGGTTCCGACTGGTTCGTCGGCTTCCTGCTCGACCAGGCCTCGACGATCCGCCGCGCGTTCCCGTCGCCGGTGCAGGTCGTCTCAAACGTCAACGTGGTGCCGCCGGACAACGCGCAGGCACTGCCGAAAGTCGCAAAGGGGCTGGCGGCCGCCGGGCTGTCGATCTGGGCGCAGGATCTCAACCCCGACTCGGCGGCATACCGAGTGCTGTATCCGCAAATGGAACGCTTCACGACGGAGCGCCGTTGGGCGATGGTGACCAACGGAAGCCCTCTCGAGCCTGCGGCGATGATCGATCTCGCGCGCCGCCTGGGCGTGGGACATCTGGCGTTCCTGCACGAAGGCTTCGACGCCCAGGTCCGCGCCGTCGATGCGCTCGACCGGCGCGCAGCGCCCTTCCTCCCGGAATGAATCCGGGCCCGATCCGACAGGAGCAAGTCTGCATGAATCAACCGGCACGCTACGACACCGTGCGCCCTCAGGCCCGGCAGGGCCTCAAGCGGAGATTGAAGGCGCTCGTGACACGCGTCTCGCCGACGATGGCGTTTCTGATCCAGTACGCGAGATCGACGCCGAAGATCCGCAGCAAGGTCGCGCGCAACGTGCTGTTCGACGAATTCCTGCGCGGCACGTCGGGGCCTTGCCTGCAGATCGCGATCAAGGATTCGTACGGCCGCAAGTACGGCGAGAACTGGGTGGCCGTCGACAAATACGACCACGGCCCGCAGATCGACCGCCACGACGACGTACAGGCGCTCGGCTTCCCCGACGAATCGTTCAACGCCGTCGTGTGTTGGTCGGTGCTGGAACACGTGCCCGATCCCCAGCAGGCAATACGGGAAATGCACCGGATCCTGAAGCCCGGCGGATCGATCTGGGTGCAGCTGCCGTTTCTGTTCCCGTACCACGCCGATCCGCACGACTACTGGCGCGTCACACCCTCGGGACTGCGAGCGTGGATGCGCGATTTCGAAGAGAAGTCGTGTGGCTGCGACTATTGGGCCGGCACGAGCATCGTTGCCGCGACGTTCTTCTGGGGAACGAAGAGAAAGCCGTGATGGTGCGGCGCCAACGATTCGCGGCCATCGGGCATATTGCCCCCAGTTTCGCGTGGACTGTCGGTCTTTGACGGATCGACGCGTCACGGCCGGCGCCAACCCCGAATCGCCTGGCCTGACTGTCCACAGTGACCCACTGCCGATCGAATCCGTCGCTCAAGGCGGCTTCTGCATCGGCTGCGGCGCCTGCGCGGCGGCCGTGCCCGGGATCCGCATCGATTTCAATCGGTATGGCGATCTGGTGGCGCGGCTGCCAAGCGGGGTGAGGAACGTCGACTTTGCCACGGCATCGGCCGTGTGTCCGTTCGCGGGCGGTCCGGACGAGTCGACGATCGCTGCCGAGGTCTTCGGAGGCGACGCTGACCCGGTGCGGGCGCATCCGGAAATCGGTCGCTTCCGGAGCGCCTTCGCCGCGTACGCGCCGCCACATCGCGAGCGCGCGTCGTCCGGCGGCATTGCGAGTTGGGTGCTCGGAGCTTCGCTGCGCCAGGGGCTGGTCGACGGGGTGATTCACGTCGCGCCGTCGTTCGGCCGCGACGACGGGCGGGTGTTCAGTTACCGCGTCGCCACGACGCCCGATGCGATCTCCGCGGGCGCCACGTCGTTCTACTTCCCGGTGTCGATGGACGAGGTGCTGCGCATCGTCAAGGAGCGTCCGGGGCGCTACGCGATCACGGGCGTGCCGTGCTTCCACAAGGCGCTGCGCTCGCTGCGCTCTGTCGATCCAGTGATCGACGAACGCATCGTGCTCCAGGTGGGCATCGTGTGCGGCCAGATGAAGAGCGCCCACTACATGCGCTTCCTCGCCGCCGCGGCGGGAGCGCCACGGGGTGCGCGCGTCGTCGATGCGTGCTTCAGGCGCAAGGTCGAGGGGCGGCCGGCCAACGACTACGCAGTCGAGGTGAAGACGCAGTCCTCGGATGCGTCCGCCGAGGGCGCGCCGGTGCAGGTGCATCGCGTGATGAATTCGCGCATCGGCGTGAACTGGGGCATGGGCTACTTCAAGCCCAAGGCGTGCGACTTCTGCGACGACGTGCTGGCCGAGACGGCCGACCTCGCCGCGATGGATGCCTGGCTGCCCCACTACGTGGAAGACGGCAGGGGCTGGAGCCTCGTGGTGTTGCGCAGCCGGCTGGCCGAACGGCTCTGGCACGAAGGTGTCCGGGCAGGCGACCTGGTGCAGCGTCCGGTCACGGCGCAGCAGGTGGCCGACTCGCAGCGAGGCGGCCTGAACCATCGTCGCAAGCTGCTGGGTTATCGGCTGTGGCTGCACAGGCGGGCGTGGCACCCGGCGAAGCGCCAGCCCGCCCGCCGTGACTTATCCGCTCGTGCTGCGCCTGGAGCAGCGGCTGCGCGAGTGGCTGCGCGTGCGCAGCCGCGAGCTTTGGCTGCGCACCGGTGAGGCGGGCCGCCCCGAAGCCTTCATCCGCGGCATGGCGTGGCCAGAGCGGATCTACCGCGTGTTCAATCGGCTGCAGCGGCGACTGCTGAGGCGCGATGGCGCGGGACGCCGGCCGGGCCAGCGAAGTTGAAGAAAGACCCGCTTCGGCGCAAGGTGCTCCGCGTCTTGGGTGGGCCGAGTGTGATCACCGACGACGACCGCGGCGTGGGCACCTCGATTGCCCGCAAGTCGATGTTCTGGCAGGAAAGGCGCGGCCCGCCTTGGCCAGTGCGCCTCATGATCCAGTCTGAGCTCCCGCGCGCACCTCCGCAGGCGCCGCTGCGGCG
>CALIDR010000142.1 GCA_938022295.1 uncultured Burkholderiaceae bacterium | reverse complement strand
CAGACGCGCTACTTCGAGGCCCAGCTCGCGTTCATGGAGCGCGACTTCGCCAAGGCGAAGGAGATCGTCACCCCGCTCGTGCAGGCCACGCCCGACAACGTGCGAGTGCTGCAGCTCGCGGGCGCGATCGAGCTGCAGGCCGGCACGCCGGTGCAGGCCGAGACGTATCTCGCCAAGGCCTTGCAGATCGCGCCGGGCCTGCCGCTCGCGCGCCGGCTGCTGGCGCAGACCTACCTGCGCCTCGGGCAGGCCGACAAGGCCCTGGAGACGATCGAGCCGGCGCTGCGCTCACCGAACCCCGACGCCGGCACGCTCGCGCTGGCGGCCGAGGCCAACCTGATGGCCGGCAACACGCGGCAGGCCACGGAGCTGTTCGGGCGTGCTGCCAAGCTCAATCCGCAGGACATCCGCAGCCGCTCGGCCGTCGCGCTGGCCGAGATGTCCAGCGGCAAGGTCGAGGACGGCTTCGAACAGCTCGAGGCCCTGGCCGCCGAGGACAAGACCGGCATCACCGCCGACATGGCGCTGATCAGCGCCCACCTGGTGCGCCGCGAATTCGACGCCGCGCTGAAGGCGATCGACGGCCTGCAGAAGAAGCAGCCCGACAAGCCGCTCGCGCACAACCTGCGCGGGCGCGTGCAGCTGGCGATGCGCAAGCCCGACGCGGCGCGGGCGAGCTTCGAGCAGGCGCTCAAGCTCGATCCCAAGTACTACCCCGCCGCAGCGGCGCTGGCCGCGCTCGACCTCGCCGACCAGAAGGCCGACGCCGCGCGCCAGCGCTTCCAGAGCATCCTCGCCCAGGACACGAAGAACGTGCCGTCGATGGTCGCGCTCGCCGAGCTCGCCGCGCGCACCGGCGGCAGCAAGGACGACATCGCGAAGCACCTGACCGATGCCGTCAACGCCGCGCCCGACAACCCGCGCGTGCGCGTGCTGCTCGTCGACCACCACCTGCGCCACAACCAGACGCGCGAGGCGATGACGGTCGCGCAGGCCGGCGTCGCGGCACAGCCGAACAGCCCCGAGCTCGTCGACGCGCTCGGCCGCGTGCAGCTGGCCGCCAACGACCACCAGCAGGCGCTGGCGAGCTTCAACAAGCTCGCGTCGCTGCAGCCGAAGTCGGGCCTGCCGCACCTGCGCCTGGCCGCGGTGCGGCTGGCGATGAAGGACGAGGCCGCCGCGCGCCAGAGCCTGAACCGTGCGCTCGCGCTGACGCCGAACCTGCTGCCGGCGCAGCAGCAGCTGATCGCGCTCGACCTGGCGGCCAAGAAGCCGCAGGACGCGCTCGCCACCGCGCGCGCGGTGCAGAAGCAGCGCCCGAACGAAGCGGTGGGCTTCGTGTTCGAGGGCGACATCCAGGCCGGGCAGCGCAACCTCGACGCCGCCGCGGCGGCTTACCGCAACGCGCTCGCGAAGGCGCCGAGCCAGAGCGAGACGGCGGTCAAGCTGCACTCGACGCTGCAGGCGGCGAAGAAGACGGCCGAGGCCGAGCGTTTCGCGGCCGGCTGGCTGAAGGACCACCCGAAGGACGCGCGCTTCCTGTTCCACCTGGGCGACATCGCGCTGTTCCAGCGCGACTACGCAGGCGCCGAAGCGCGCTACCGCCAGACGCTCGAGATCACCCCCGACAACGCGATCGCGCTAAACAACGTCGCCTGGACGATGGCGCGCCAGGGCAAGCCCGGCGCCGTCGAGCTGGCCGAGAAGGCGAACCGCCTCGCGCCGAACCAGCCGGTGTTCATGGACACGCTCGGCTTCGCGCTGTCGGAGGCCGGGCAGCACGACCGCGCGATCGAAGTGCAGAAGAAGGCGATCGCGGCGCAGCCCGACACCCACATGTTCAAGCTGACGCTGGCCAACATCTACATCAAGGCGGGCCGGAAGGCCGACGCCGAGAAGGAACTGAACGAGCTGGCGGCGCTCGGCGACAAGTTCGGCGGCCAGGCCGAGGTGGCGCGGCTGCTGAAGTCGCTGAAGGAAGGCTGACCGCGGCCGGGCGCAGCCCTGCGCCCGGCCTCAAGTCGCGGCCGGCGGCGGCCGAAAACGAAGGGGTGCGGGCCCGGGGCCCGCACGACGCCGACGATGCCCGCCGCCCTCCTCGATCCCCTCTGGCCGACGCCCCCGGCGGGCCGGCTGGCCGCGCGATGAAGCGGTCGCTGCGCTCGCGGGTGCGCAAGGCGACGCACGAGGCGCTGCGCCGCGCGTTCGGCATGCTGCCGCGCGAGACGCGCTTCGCGCTGTACCGCGCCCTCGTCGACTGCGACGCTTCCCCCGACCCGCGGCTGCGGCTCAAGATCGCCGACACGCGCGACGAGCTCGAGGCCTGCTTCGCGCTGCTGCACGACGCCTACGTCGCCAGCGGCTTCATGAAGCCCGACCCGTCGGGGCTGCGCGTGACGCCGTACCACGCGCTGCCGACGACGACGACACTCGCCGCGACGTTCGACGGCGAAGTCGTCGGCACGATGTCGCTGATCCGCGAGGGGGTGTTCGGCTTCCCGCTGCAGTCGGCGTTCGATCTGTCGCAGGTGCGGCGCCGCGAGGGCCGCATCGCCGAGATCTCGGCGCTGGCGGTGCACCCGGCGTTCCGCAAGACGGGCGGGGCGATCCTGTTCCCGCTGATGAAGTTCATGTACGAGTACTGCACGCAGTACTTCGACACGCGGCACCTCGTGATCGCCGTCCACCCGAACAAGATCGAGCTCTACGAGTCGCTGCTGCTGTTCGAACGCCTGCAGCACAGCGTCGTCGACTGCTACGACTTCGCCAACGGGGCGCCCGCGGTCGGCGCGACGCTCGACCTGCAGCGCGCCCGTGTCGACTTCGAGGCCCTGTACGGCGGGCGGCGCGAGCGCAAGAACCTGTACCGCTACTTCGTGCAGACGCGCATGCCCAACATCGCGCTGCCCGAGCGCCCTTACCACGTCACCAACGACCCGGTGATGACGCCGGCACTGCTCGACCACTTCTTCAACCGCCGCACGCGCGTGTTCGAGCAGCTCGACCTGCGCCGCAAGCTGCTGCTGCACTCGATCTACGACCTGCCCGAGTACGCCGACGTGCTACCGCCGCTGCCTTCGGGGCGCCTGCACGGCGTGGCGCTGCGCCGCCACCAGCGCTATTCGCTGAAGTGTCCGGCGACGTTCCGGGTCGAGACGGCCGGCGTGGCGCACGACGTGGCGCTCGAGGTCGTCGAAGTCTCGCAGTCGGGCTTTCAGGCGGTGGCCTCGCAGCCGCTCGTGCTCGACACCTGGGGCACCGCGATCGTCGAGCTCGGGCGCGGCCGGTGCTCGGTGGTGCGGGCCACGCCGGTGCGCGGCGTGCGGCCCGGCGAGGCGCCGGTGTACGGGTTTCGCATCGCCGAGACCGACGCCGCGTGGCAGGCCTGCGTCACCGCGCTCGAAGGCGGGCGCACGCATCGCGACCTGCAGCCGACGCGGATCGACGCGCGCGCCGAGGACGCGGTGCCGGCCTGAACGTTCCGCGGCCCCGGGGCCGACGATTCCACCGCCCGGGAGGCCGCCTTCAGCCGAACAGGTCGGCGTCGGCCAACCGCGGCGCGGCGGCGTCCTTCGGCGCGACCCGCGGCGCGGCGACCCCTTGCGGCAGCGGCCACGCGATGCCGATCGCCGGATCGTCCCAGCGGATGCTGCGCTCGCAGGCCTTCGCGTAGACGGCGGTCGTCTTGTAGAGGAAGTGGGTGTCGTCCTCGAGCGCGAGGAACGCGTGCGCGAAGCCCTCGGGGATCCAGAGCTGGCGGCGGTTGTCGGCGTTCAGTTCGACGCCGATCCAGCGGCCGAACGTCGGCGAGCCGCGGCGGATGTCGACCGCGACGTCGTACGCCGCGCCCTTGACGACGCGCACGAGCTTGCCCTGCGCGTGCGGCGGCAGCTGGTAGTGCAGCCCGCGCAGCACGCCGGCCTTCGAGCACGAGTGGTTGTCCTGCACGAACGGCCGCGGCACCGGCAGGCCGAGTTCGCGCAACGCGGCGTCGAAGCGCGGCTGGTGGTAGCTCTCCATGAACCACCCGCGGTCGTCGGCGAACACGGCGGGCTCGACGATCACGACGTCGCGGATCGCGGTGGGCACGAGCTTCATCGTCAGAACACCCGCTCGCGCAGCACCTGCATCAGGTACCGGCCGTAGCCGTTCTTCAGCATCGGCTGCGCGAGGCGCTCGAGGTCGGCGGCGCCGATCCAGCCGGCGCGGTAGGCGATCTCCTCCGGGCACGCCACCTTCAGGCCCTGCCGCTTCTCGAGCGTGGCGATGAACTGGCCGGCCTCGAGCAGGCTGTCGTGCGTGCCGGTGTCGAGCCACGCGTGGCCGCGGCCCAGGATTTCGACGTTCAGCTCGCCCTGGCGCAGGTAGCGCGCGTTGACCTCGGTGATCTCGAGCTCGCCGCGCGCGCTCGGCCGGATCGATGCGGCGATGTCGCACACCTGCGCGTCGTAGAAGTAAAGCCCGGTGACGGCGTAGCTGCTCTTGGGCGCCTTCGGCTTCTCCTCGATGCTCAGCGCGCGGCGCTGGGCGTCGAACTCGACGACGCCGTAGCGCTCCGGGTCGTGCACGTGGTAGGCGAACACGGTGGCGCCGCGGGTGCGCTGCGCGGCGGCGCGCAGCATCGGCTGGAAGTCGTGGCCGTAGAAGATGTTGTCGCCGAGCACGAGCGCGCTCGGCGCGCCGCCGACGAACGAGCGCCCCAGGATGAACGCCTGCGCGAGCCCATCGGGGCTCGGCTGCACGCAGTAGCTCAGGTTCATGCCCCAGCGGCTGCCGTCGCCGAGCAGCGCCTCGAAGCGCGGCGTGTCCTGCGGCGTGCTGATCACGAGCACGTCGCGGATGCCGGCGAGCATCAGCGTCGACAGCGGGTAGTAGACCATCGGCTTGTCGTACACCGGCAGCAGCTGCTTGCTGACCGCGAGCGTGGCCGGGTGCAGCCGGGTGCCGGACCCGCCGGCGAGGATGATGCCTTTGCGTGGAGTCATCTGTGGTGCGTCAGTCGCCCAGGGGGGTGAAGAACTCGATCGGCGCCGGGTAGCGCTGGATCACGGTGTCGGCAGTGACCAGGCGAGCGGGTTCGCACAGGGCCTGCGCGACGAGCAGGCGGTCGAACGGGTCGGCGTGCAGTGGCGGCAGGTCGCCCGATCGCGCCGCGTGCGCCGCCTTCACGGGCAACTCGGTGAATCCGGCGTCGAGAGCCGCGTCGAGCACGTCGTCGGGGCCGAAGGCGAAGGCCGGGCGGCCGAGCGCGCGCTTGATGGCGATCTCCCAGATGTTGATCGCCGAGAACAGCACCTCGGTCTCACGGTCGGCGAGCGCGGCGAGCAGGCGCTTCGGCAGGCGCCGCCTGGCCATCAACGCCCACAGCAGAACGTGCGTGTCGAGCAGCAGCCTCAACGTGGTGTCCGCGCGCCGCGCCGCGGCTCGATGGGGCTGTCGGCGAAGGTGGCGAGCACGTCGTTGGGCAGCGGCTCGTCCCAGTCGGACGGCACCTCGAACCGGCCCTCGAGCGCGCCGAGCCGGCGCTTGGCCGCCCGCAACGGTGCCAGCCTTGCGACCGGCTTGCCCGCGCGCGCGATCAGCACTTCCTCGCCCGCCTCGACCGCTTCCAGCAGACGAGACAGGTGCGTCTTGGCTTCGTGAACGTTGACGGTGCGCATACCGAAAGTATAGCCAGACTTAGCTAAGCTCCATCGTGCCCGGCGAGCACCTCGGCCAGCATGCGCTCGACGCCGACCCGCCAGTGCGGCAGGTGCAGGCCGAACGCCGCGCGCAGCTTCGTCGTATCGAGGCGCGAGTTCAGCGGCCGCCGTGCCGGCGTGGGGTAGGCGCTGGTGGGCACCGGGCGGATCGCGTCCGGGGCGACCTTGACCGGGTGGCCGTGCCCACGCCCCCACTCGACGACGTGGCGGGCATAGCCGAACCACGTCGTCTCGCCGGCGGCGACGCAGTGGTACGTGCCGCCGAGGTCCGGCCGCTGCTGCAGCGCGCGCAGCGCGTGGGCGGTGACGTCGGCGAGCAGGTCGGCGCCGGTGGGCGCGCCGACCTGGTCGTCGATCACCGTCAGCGCGTCGCGCTCGGCGGCGAGCCTGAGCATCGTCTTCGCGAAGTTGCCGCCGCGCGCGGCGTAGACCCAGCTCGTGCGCAGGATCAGGTGGCGGCAGCCGCTGGCGCGGATCGCCTCCTCGCCGGCAAGCTTCGTGCGCCCGTAGACGCTGAGTGGGCCGGTGGGGGCGTCCTCGGCGCGCGGCCGGTCGCCGCTGCCGTCGAACACGTAGTCGGTGCTGTAGTGCACGAGCGTGGCGCCGAGCGCCGCCGCCTCGCGCGCGAGCACGCCCGGCGCCTCGGCGTTGATCGTATGCACGAGCTCGGGCTCGCTCTCGGCGCGGTCGACCGCGGTGTGCGCCGCGGCGTTGACGACGACCTGCGGCGCGATCTGGCGCAGCATCGGCCCGAGCGCCTGCGGCCGCGTGAAGTCGGCCTGCCAGGGGCCGGGGGTGTCGAAGTCCAGCGCGACGACGTCGCCCAGCACCGCCAGCGAGCGCTGCAGTTCCCAGCCGACCTGGCCGTTCTTGCCGAGCAGCAGGATCTTCACCGCGCGCCGTAGTTCGTCGCGACCCAGTCGCGGTAGGCGCCGCTTTGCACCTCGGCGACCCACTGCGGGTGGTCGAGATACCACTGCACCGTCTTGCGGATGCCGCTGTCGAACGTCTCGGCCGGGCGCCAGCCGAGCTCGCGCTCGATCTTGCACGCGTCGATCGCGTAGCGGCGGTCGTGCCCGGGGCGGTCGGCCACGTAGGTGATCAGACGGCGGTACGGGCCGGCGGGGTCGGGGCGCAGTTCGTCGAGCAGCGCGCAGATCGTGTGCACGATCTCGCGGTTGGTCTTCTCGTTCCAGCCGCCGATGTTGTACGTCTCGCCGAGGCGGCCGCGCTCGAGCACGGCGCGCACGCCGCTGCAGTGGTCGCCGACGTAGAGCCAGTCGCGCACGTTCAGGCCGTCGCCGTAGATCGGCAGCGGCTTGCCGGCCAGCGCGTTGACGATCATCAGCGGGATCAGCTTCTCGGGAAAGTGGTACGGGCCGTAGTTGTTGCTGCAGTTCGTCGTCACGACCGGCAGGCCGTAGGTGTGGTGCCAGGCGCGCACGAGATGGTCGCTCGCCGCCTTGCTCGCCGAGTACGGGCTGTTGGGGCGGTACGGGTGGTCCTCGGTGAACGCCGGATCGTCGGGGCCGAGGCTGCCGTAGACCTCGTCGGTCGAGACGTGGTGGAAGCGGAAGCGCGCCTTCGCGCCGCCGTCGAGCGCCGCCCAGTACGCGCGCGCGGCCTCGAGCAGCGCGAACGTGCCCTCGACGTTCGTGCGGACGAACGCCGCCGGCCCGTGGATGCTGCGGTCGACGTGGCTTTCGGCCGCGAAGTGCACGATCGCGCGCGGCCGGTGCTCGGCCAGCAGCCGCTCGACGAGCGCGCGGTCGCCGATGTCGCCGTGCACGAACACGTGCCGCGGGTCGCCGTCGAGCGACGCGAGGTTGCGCCGGTTGCCGGCGTAGGTCAGCGCGTCAAGGTTGACGACGGGCTCGTCCGACCGCTCCAGCCAGTCGAGCACGAAGTTGCTGCCGATGAAGCCGGCGCCGCCGGTGACGAGAACGGTCATGAATACGGGCTAGGCGGTGAGCGCGTGGGTCAGTTGGAAGGCGGCACGCGCAACGCCGGGATCGGCAACTGCACCTCGTCGTCGGGGCGGCGCGCCGTGCCGGCGGCGAGCGTGGCCAGGGCGTTCAGGGTCGGCGCGTCGATGCGCCCGACGCGCTCCGGCAGCGCGGCAAAGCGCAGCCCCTCGCGCAGCAGCCAGGCGATGGCGGAGTGGCGCAGGCGCTCGGGCGTGGTCGAACCCGCGTCGGGCAGGCCGGCGTCGATGGCGGCGCAGGCGAGCAGCGTTTCCAGGTCGGCCGCACTCATCGGCTGGCCGTTGCCGTCGCGCAGCAGCGGCGCGTCGGCGGCCGCGTCGGCCGGCACTTCGTCGACGAACCACGCCGGCACGGGCACGTCGCGCGCCCATGCCCCTCGCACCCGCAGGCGCGAACCCGGGCGATCGACGTCGCCCACCTTCAGGGCCGTCACCTCCGCCGTCTCGAGACCCGACAGCCACGCGGCGCAGGCCAGCCGCGCCGGCCCGCGCGCGGCGGCGACCAGTGCCGCCGCCTCGGCCTGCGTCAGCTCGGCCGGCAACGGCGCCGGCAGTGCCGCACCGCCGGGCGGCGGCACGTCGGCCTCGATCGCCGCCACGCCGGATGGCGCCAGAGCCGGCCGTGGCTGGCCCCCGGCCGCGCCGATCGCCGGCCAGGACGGCGGCAGCACGACGGTCATCGGTGCGGCCGCGCGCGCGGGCGGCGGACGGTTGAACAGTTCGACGAAGCCCATCGCGAGCAGCCCGAGGCCGAACGATCCGGCGAGCACGAAGCCGCCGTCGCGCCAGTAGTCGGGCTGCCACGGCGTGTCGGGCACCGCTGCCGGCTGCAGCACGTCGACCGCCGGCTGGCGCGCCTTCTCGTTCGCTTCCAGGCGGGCGAGGCGCTCCAGCGCCTCGCGCCGTGCCCGCTCGATCGACGCGAGGTCCTCCTCGAGCGCCTTGGCCTGCGCAAAGCGCACCGAGAAATTGCTGAGCCCCTGGCGCTGCGCCGCCATCTGCGCCTGCAGCCGCTCGACGTTGGCCCGTGCGCCGGCGACTTCCTCCTGCGCGCGGGCCAGCGCCAGTTCCTGGCTCGCCGTTCTGCGCTGCGCGATCTGCGCCTCCATCTCCGAAAGCCTCGTGCGCAGCGCCCGCGCCCGCGGGTCGCGGTCGAGGAACTCGTCGGTGTAGGTGCGGCCCATCTCGCGCAGTTCCTCGCGCAGCTGCGAGGCGCGGTTCTCCATGCTCGCCAGCGTCGGGTCGTCGCGCGCCTGCGTCGCCCCGCGCCCGGCGTCGACCGCCTCCTGCAGCGCGCGCAGGCGCGCCTCGGCCGTCGCCTGCTTCTCGACCGCGTTGTTGAGCGCCGTCGCGAGGCCGCGCGAGCGGGCCACCGTCTCGTTCTCGTCGCGCTCGGTCGACTGGATGCCGGAGCTGCCGCGGAACCGTTCGAGCTGGCCGCGCCGCTGCGCGGCCTGCTGGTCGAGGCGGGCGAGCTCGTCGCGCGTCTGCTCCAGGCGGCGGTCGGCCGTGGTGGTGTAGGTCGCGAGCAGCCGTTCGCGGTAGACCGCGATCAGTTCGTTCAGCGCCGCGGCCAGCAGCGCCGGCGGCGCACCGGTGGCCGACATCTGGATCACCGTCGACCCGGGCACCGGCTCGACGGCGATCATCGAGTGCAGCCGCGAGACCGCGTCGCCGGTCTCCGCCTGCACGCGCTGACCCGACGCGGCGAGCCGTTGCACGACCTGCTCGATCAGCGGCCGGCTGCCGAGGAGCTGCACCTGGCCGACGAAGTTCGCCAAGCCGTCGGCGCCGGTGGCCGGGCCCGACGCCGGTGTGGACGAGGCCAGCGGCGGCAGCGTCACCTGCACCCGCGCCACCGTCCGGTACTCGGCCGGGCGCATCAGGTTCCACGCCGTCCCGACGAGCAGGCAGGGCAGAAACACGCCGAGGAAGACGAGCAGGCGGCGGCGGTTGCCACGCCGGGCGGCACTGCCGTCGTGTGCGACGTCGTCGGACGGGGACAAGCTCGGACTCCCTCGGTTGGCGGTCATCGAGGCCGCCGCCGGCGCGTGCGGGCCGCTGGGCCGGCCGTCGCCGGCCGCACCGCGGTCGGCCAAGATCGCAGTATGCGCCTGCCGCGGGTCGTCGCCTGCGGGCCTCCGGCTGGCGAACCTGCCGTGCGTTGGAATTCGCGGTTGCCGTGGCGACGGCTCATCGGACGCGCCCCGCCGCGCCGGAGGCGACCACCTCGACCTGCGCCGCCAGTTCGCCCGCCCGGAACCAGTAGCGCACGGTCCGCTTCGGGCCGGCGACTTCGGCGCCGACGCGGCCGGCGTCCTCGATCAGCCGCACCCGGTGCGTCGGCCGCTCGCCGTAGCGGGTGGGCAGCAGGACGACGAGGAACTGGTCGGCCGCGGCCTCGGTCGCCGGCGAGAGTTCGACGCGCCAGCTCCCGGGCTCGGTGCGCTGCGTCACCGAGCGGTCGGCGACGTCGGCGAGCCGGCCGATCTCGCCGTAGTTGCGGCCGTCGACGAAGAACTCGAAGCCGGGCCCCCCGATCGCCGCGATCGTGGCCGCCCGCGGCAGCAGCACCTCGCCCTGCAGACGCCCGCCCCCGCGCCCCGGTTCGCCGCGCGGGCCGACCTCGGCGACGAAGCGCCGGCCGTCGACCAGCGGCCGCGAGATCGTGTGCAGCAGCCAGCGCTTGCGGAACTCGGGGCGGGTGGCGACCACGTCGTCGTAGACGACGACGACGTCGTCGACGCGGTCGTAGGCGAACACGCGCCACGCCCGCTCGACGCGCCGCGTGCGGTGCGAGAACGTGCCCTTGCCCGACAGCGCGTTGGTGTAGGCGGCGGTGATGTCGGCCACCGCCAGCGTGACGCCGTCGTCGTCGGCGTAGCGCTCGATCCGGCCGGTATGGTAGATCTCGCGCTTGGCCTGCCACTCGGCGAGGTCGAGCGGCGCCGCTTCCACGCCCCAGCCCGAGCCGATGCGGCGCTGGCCGCCGTCGTTGGCGATCGGGCGCGGCGTCTCGTCGCGCCGCGCCGGCATCGGCACGGTGTCGCGCGGGTCGGTCACCGTGATCGCGTTGTGCGCGATCGTCTGGTAGCTGTAGTTCAGGTGGTGGTCCGAACCGTACTGAGGGCCGTAGTTGGCACCGCTGTCGATCGCCAGCAGCCCGCCCTTGAAGATCGTGAAGCTGCCCTGGTCCAGGTGCGAGTGCGACCAGTAGTTGTCGCCCGCCTTGAAGGTGACGAACGTGGCTTCGGGCGTCCAGTCGCTGCGCGCCACGACCCAGCCGATGCCGTCGAACAGCTGCGCGGTCGGCAGCCGCGACAGCGCGGCCGGGTCGGCGAGCGTGCGGTCCGGCAGCGGGCCCCAGGGCCAGGCCGAGGGTGCCACGCGTTCACGCCCGCGCGCACCGTAGGCGGCGGCGTGGCGGTACTCGATCGCCAGCGGCAGCTGGTCCGGCACCGGCCCTCGGTAGTGCGAGCCGTCGCCCAGCCGCACGTGCGTGCCGTCGGGCTGCGCGCGGTGGACCAGGAAGTCGAGAAAGCCGCGCAGCCCCGGCTCGGTGGCGAAGTAGTCCTCGCCGGTGGCGGCCCGCCACATCGCCGGCACCTGGTAGACGGCAGCCCCGATCCCGATGCCCACGTACTCGCCGCCCTCGTGCCAGCCGCCGTGGCGGCCCATCACCTGCCGCCACACCGGCAGCACCCGGTTCGTCCACAGGTCGTGCGTGAAGCGCATCACCGGCTCGCCGCGGGGATGGTCGCCGTACAGCGCCAGCGCGCACGCGACGAGCGCCTGGAACGGGGCGTTGTAGAGGTAGACGTTGTACGGCGACAAGCGCTGCTCGCGGATCACCTTGATCAGGTAGTCGCAGCCGTCGGCGAGCTTGACCTGCAGCTGCTCGCGCTGCCGCGGCGTCCAGCGGTCGTGCAGCCAGTCGTAGGCCAGCGCGATCGGCTTCACGTCGGCGTGCCCGCGCCACGAGAAGCGGATCGCCAGCAACTGCTCGTGCAGCCGATCCAGATCCTGGCTGCCTGGCTCGAGCACTTCGAGCAGCGTGCGGGCGTAGAACCCGTCGACGCTCGCACGCCCCCCGCCCGCGAGCCGGCGCATCAACTGCAGGTAGGCGCCGCCTTCGGCGCGCAGCCGCGCCATCTCGGCCGGCGTCGGGTGCGGCAGCCGCGGATGGGTGGTGCGGAAACCGGGCAGCGTGACCGGCGGCAGTTCGCGGCCCGGCGGCAGCTGGGCCATCGTCGACTCGTCGACCGCCCGCTCGGTGTGCGGCGAGGCGATCAGCAACCCGCCCAGCGTCACCAGCACCGCGGCGGCCGCGGCCGCCACCGCCAGCCCGCCACGGCCCCGAGGCACGGCCGACGGCTTCGGCACGCCCGCTGCACCCGCGCGCGCGGCCGAGGTCAGGTGCACGAGCACGGCGTTGACGATCCACGCCGCCGCGAGCCCGATCAGCACGTTGGTCGGGTCGGGCTTCTTGCCCGCCACGAACAGCTTCATCGCCTCGACGGCCAGCGCCAGCAGCGCGGCGATCACGCCCGCCTGCCAGCCGGCGCGCCGCGTCGGCTGCAGCAGCCACGCCAGCACGCCGACCACTGCGTAG